>DASUXN010000199.1:0-2238 GCA_036377875.1 Acidimicrobiales bacterium | reverse complement strand
CATCCGCAGGTCCATCAGCACCACGTGAGGCGACAGCCGAGCGATGAGGCCGACAGCCTCGTCGCCACCTCCGGCCTCGCCTACGACGGCCAGCCCCTCGTCGCCCTCCAGCATGCCCCGCAGCCCGTCGCGCACGACCGGGTGGTCGTCCACGATGACCACCCGCACCGGCTCGGGGCTCACGGGAGCCGTTCCGCCGCCAGGGGCACGTGGACGGTGACCGTCGTGCCCGCGCCGGGCGCGGTCTCCAGTCCGAAATAGCCGCCCGAGCCGTCAACCCGCTGGCGCAGAGCCTCCAGGCCGAACCCGCCACCCGACCCGTTGGGAGAAGCGGCGGGGTCGAATCCACGTCCGTCGTCGTGCACGTCGAGTACCACCGCGTCGCCGAGGAACGACAGGGTGACGCTCACCTCGGTGGCCCGGGCGTGGCGGGCGACGTTGGCCAGTGCTTCCTGGGCGGCCCGCAGGACCGTGACCTCGGTCGACGCCGGCAGCGGCTGCGGTGGGCCGGTCACGGTGGCGGTGGCGGCGACGCCCGAGTCGGCCGACCACCGGGCCACCACCCGCTCGATCGCCTGAGCGAGGCCCGCCGCCTCGAGCGGGCCCGGCCGTAGCGCCTCGACCGACCGGCGGGCCTCGCCCAGGCTCGAACGGGCGATGGCGCGGGCCCGCTCCACCCGCTGGCGCACCTCGGCCGGCGCTTCCTCCAGCAGCTCGCCCGCCGCCTCCAGTTGGGTGAGGACGCTGACGAAGCCCTGGGCGAGCGTGTCGTGGATCTCGCGCGCCAGCCTGCCCCGCTCCTCGAGGACACCCGTGTGACGGGCCCGCTCGACCAGGCGGAAGTTGGCCAGGGCCAGCCCGCACGACGTGGCGAGCGTCTCCAGGCTGCGGCGGGACTCGGCGGTGAGCGGCGCACCCGTCACCCTCAGAGATACCCGCCCACCCTCCTCACCCGGTACCGGCACCTCGAACCGAGCCGTTCCCGGCCCCTCAGCGTCCGCCTGGGCGGACCATGCGGCCACCGGCTCGGCGCCTACGTCGAGCGACACCCGCGTGGCCCCGCGGGCGGCGAGGCTCTCCCCCAGGGCGGCCACCACCTCGTCGACCGTCCGGGCCCGGCTGACGGCCAGGCTCGTGCGGAAGAGGGCCTCGGCCTCGTCCTGGGCGGCCTGGAGGGCGACGATCGCACGCTGGCGTTGCTCGCTCTGGCGGCTGATGGCGGTGACGGACAGCCCGATGGCAGGGGCCAGCAGCGCCGAGCCGACGATCGAGACGGCGGCGTCGCCGAGCACGGAGGGGCCCTTGGCTCCGATCAGCACCACCGGCACCAGCGCCGCCGAGAACCCCAGCGCCCAGTTCCGGGGCAACAGAACGAACGCCTGGGGGAACAGCCCGTAGAGGGCGAAGAAGAAGGCCTCCTCGGTGTCCACGAGGAGGACCATGGCGGCCAGGGTCGCCGCCGCCCAGACGAGGCCGACGCCAAGGTGCCGAGGGCTCTCCTCCTCCACGCCGGCCAGCGCTCGCGTCGCGAGATAGCGGGCGCCGGCCACTATGGCCGCGCCCGCGAGGATGAGGGCCCACCGCAGAGGGGCGGCTCCCGCCCCAGCCAGCGCCACGACCGTCGGCACACCCAGGGCGAGGTGGAACATGGCGACCCAGGTGCGCTCGAACCGTTCCCACGCGTGTACCGGTTCGGGCGCGGGCGCCGCCCCCGTTGCCGCCATGACCACAGTCTTGCTCATTCGTACCGGAACCGGCCGGAAGCCAGGCCGCGCTCACCGCCGCCGTGGCGGCCACCCGCCAGCGCCTCGACTGCTGCGGAGCCTCAGCCCCCCGCGGCCCAGGGCCGGAGGCGCTCCCTGAACTCCTCGTCGCCAAAGGCGGCAATGGGTGCGCTGGGCACGGTGACTTCGAGGTCGGTCGGGCCGGGGTGCCCTGCGACCTCGACGGTGCAAAGCACTCCGTCCTCGCCTATGTAGACGGCCACCCGCCAGCGCCTCGATCTCCATCTCCATCTCCATCTCCATCTCAGGGAACCACCACGGGAGGCGGGAGGTTGGGACTGTTCGACAGCGAGAACCGGGCGGCCCGCGACCAGTCCTGATTGGCGACGACCGCCGTGAGGCGCTCGGTCAAGAAGGAGCGGAAGCCTTCGTCGCCCTTTTGCAGACCGATGCCGTAGGGCTCGTCCCACAGCGGGTTGTAGAGCACCCGCAGCCGCCCTCCGCTCTCGTGGGC
>DASUXN010000198.1:0-2819 GCA_036377875.1 Acidimicrobiales bacterium | reverse complement strand
GCGGGCGCGGCCGGGGCACGCAGCAGGCTGTAGGCCACGATCCCGGCCACCACCACCGCCGCCAGCGCGGCGACGAGGGCGATCGGGCGTTGCGCCCAGTCTGGGAGCCGGGCCCGCAGGTCGGGCAATGGAGCGTCCACCGGCGCGTTCCTCCTCGCACGGGAAGCCGTGAGGGGGAAGAGAAGGCGGGCAGATGCAGCTTACGACGGAGGTGCGACAGCCGCCAGGCGCGCCGCCCGCTCGGCGTCGGCCTCCAGGGGAATCAGTCGGTAGGCGGCCTGGTGGCCGAAGCCCAGCCACCGCCAGCGCAGGTAGGAGCCGAGGTAGATGCGCAGGAAGCAGAAGGCGCCGAGCTGGCGCCATTGCCGGACGTGCTCCTGCTCGTGGCGGAGCAGGCGGGCACTGCCAGCGCTGCGCCGCCGGACGGAGATGACGGAGCCGATGGTGATGGCGTCGGCGCCGGGCGGCACCGGCCCGCCGACCCACAGCCAGTGGTCACCGCGGCGCTCGAACCCGAAGGCCACGGCCGGACGTTCTAGTAGAGACGGCTGGCGAGGGCCCGCCGGTACTGGGCGCGGCGCGGGTCGTCGGGACCGAGCAGCTCGAGGAGGTCGAGGAACTCCTGGCGGGCCGCCTCGTCCGCCTTGACCCGGTCGAGCAGGCCCTCGAGGCGGGAGTCGACGTCGTCGCCCGCCTCCACGCCGGCCTCGGGCCCGACCCGTGCCAGGGCGGCGACCCGCCGCCACTCGGTCGACTCCGGGATGCGCGCCAGCAGCGACAAGGCCTCGTCCCCCTCCCCCCGGTCGGCGAGCGTCTCGGCCAGGCGGAGGATGGCAGTCTCGTGGGCGGGGTCCAGCTCGATGGCCTGGCGCAGAGAGGCCTCGTCGCCCTTGGCGGCCAGACGGTCGGCCTCGGTCTCGGTGGGGGCGAGGCGAGACACGAACTCGCGCACCTGCGGCTCGGGGAGGGCGCCGATGAAGGAGTCGACCACCTTGCCGTCCTTGAGGGCGTAGACGGCGGGGATGGACTGGACACGGAACGTCGCCGCCACCCGGGGGCTGCTGTCGACGTCGACCTTGACGAGGGCGACCCGGCCGTCGGTTTCGGCGACGACCCGTTCGAGAATCGGCCCCAGGGTGCGGCACGGGCCGCACCACGCCGCCCACAGGTCGATCACCACGGGGACGGTCCGCGACCGCTCGATCACGTCAAGCTCGAAGGTTGCGTCGGTGACGTCGATGCTCATTACCGTGCCAACCCTTCCCGTTGGGCGCCGATTCCAGTCCGTGCTGTTCTACCGTGACGGTATGCCCGACTCCTTGTACCGGCTGGTGCCCGATCGACCCTCCGTCGACCAGCCCGTCCTGGTGATGGCGCCCGAGGGATGGATCGACGCCGGGCTGGGCGGGGGCGGGGCCATGGCCGCCCTCGTCTCGTCGGTGACCACCGAGCTGGTCGCCACCTTCGACAGCGACGCCCTGCTCGACCACCGCGCCCGCCGGCCGGTGGCCCGCATAACCGACGGCGTGTACGAGGACGTCCTCTGGCCCGAGATCGAGCTGCGGGCGGGCAAGGACAATGCCGGCAACGACATCCTCCTCCTCGTCGGGCCCGAGCCCGACCACTCCTGGCGCGCCTTCGCCCGCGCCCTGGGCGAGGTGTCGCAGACGTTGGGAGTGCGGCTGGCGGTGGGGATGGGCGCCTTTCCCGCCCCCGTCCCCCACACCCGGTCCGGCTCGGTAGTCGCGACGGCCACGTCGCCCGAGCTGGCGGGGAGCGTCGGGGTCGTCAAGGGCACCCTCGACGTGCCGGCGGGGATCGTGGTGGCCGTCCAGCGGCGCTTCGCCGAGATCGACATCCCCGCCCTGGCCCTCTGGGCACGCGTGCCCCACTACGCCGCCGCCATGCCCTATCCCGAGGCGAGCCTGCTGTTGCTGGAGCAGCTGGCAGCGGTGGCGGGTCTCTCGCTCGACCTCGACCCGCTGCGCGAGGCGGCCGAAGCGGCGCGCACCCGGCTCGACGAGCTGACGGCCAACAGCATGGAGCACCGCGCCCTCGTCAACCAGCTTGAGGCTCAAGTCGACGCCGAGGGTTCCGGCGAGGATGAGGGCTCCGGCAGCTGGTCGAACCTTCCCTCGGCCGAGGAGCTTGGAGCTGAGGTCGAGCGTTTCCTCCGCGACCAGGGGGAGTAACCGCACCACTAACCGTGGCATTCACCGGTCCGTGCGGTTTATGGTCTGCCGCCATGCGACGACTTCCTAGGCTGGGGATCGCAGCGCCGCTGGTCGCCGCGCTGTTCGCCGTGCCCGCGCTGGCTATCGCTGCGCACGCCCACGGCTACGACGTGTCCTGGCCGCAGTGCGGCGAGTCCCTTCCCGTCGATGGCGAGGTCCGCATCGTGGGGGTGAACGGGGGGCGGCCCTACGAGGAGAACCCCTGCCTGGGCGACCAGTACCGCTGGGCGGCCGAGGCCCCGGCGGCGGCGTTCTACATGAACACCTCCAATCCGGGCACGGCCAGCAAGGTCGTCGACTGGTACAACCAGAAGTCGCCCAACGCCCTGTGCAGCCGGTCGGACGAGGCGGCCTGCGCCTACAACTACGGGTACAACGCGGCCAGGCACGCGTTCGCCACCGCCCAGCGTGAGACGGCCAGCGCGGGCAGGCACATGTGGTGGCTGGACGTCGAGACCGAGAACTCGTGGTCGTCCGACACTTCGCTCAACGTCGCCGACATCCTCGGCTCGATCGCCTACCTGCGCACCCAGGGCGTGCCTGTCGGCGTGTACTCGACGGGGTGGATGTGGGGCCGGATCGCCG
>DASUXN010000197.1:0-3147 GCA_036377875.1 Acidimicrobiales bacterium | reverse complement strand
GCGCACAGGATGCACTTGGTGGTGTCATCGTAGGCGTGGCGGTCCTCGGGACTCTGCAGCCGCTCCCGCTCGCCCGGCGCCGGCTCGCCCGCCACCAGCCAGGGCTTGACCGACTTGAGCTGGTCGAAGAAGCCCTCCATGTTGACGACCAGGTCCTTGCGCACGTCCAACCCCCGCAGGGGCTCGATGGTGATCTCGTGGCCCACATCCTTGATGAGCAGGATGCACGCCAGCCGGTTTCGTCCGTTGATGACCATGGCGTCGGACCCGCACACCCCGTGGGCGCACGACCGGCGGAAGGCGAGGGTGCCGTCGTGGTGCCAGCGCACCTCGTGCAGGGCGTCGAGAACGCGGTCGGTCTCCTCCACCTGCACCACGTAGGTGGCCCAGTGCGGCTTACGGTCCTTCTCGGGGTCGAACCGCTTGATCTTCAGTGTGACGTCGACCGGCATGCTCAATACTTCCGTTCCATGGGTTGGTACTTCCCACCCACCACGGGCTTGTAGTCGATCTCCAGCTTCCCGCCGTCGGCCCGGCGGACGAGGCTGTGCTTCAGCCAGTTGGCGTCGTCCCGCTTGGTGAAGTCGTCGCGGGTATGGCCGCCCCGGCTCTCGGTGCGGGCCCGGGCCGCCACCACCAGGGTCTCGGCCAGGTCGAGCAGGAAGCCCATCTCGAGGGCCTCGGTCAGGTCGTAGTTGTAGTTGAGCCCGGTGTCGTCGATGGCCACGGAGGCGTAGCGGTCCCGGAGGCCGGCGATGGTCGACTGGGCGGCGGCCAGGCTGTCCTCGGTGCGGAACACGGCCGCCTTGTCGGTCATCTCCTCCTGGAGGGCGCTGCGCACGTCGGCCACCTTCTCGGTGCCCTTGGCGGACTTCAACCGCTCGATGGCGGCCACCGTCTCCTCCTCGATCCCCTCCGCCTTCGGGGGCGGGGCCGGGCCGGCAGCGGTCACGAACTCGGCCATCCTGGCCCCACCCCGGCGGCCGAAGACGACGATGTCGAGCAGGGAGTTGGTGCCCAGCCGGTTGGCGCCGTGCACCGACACGCACGCACATTCGCCCGCCGCGTACAGGCCGGGGACGACGGTGCCGGACGCATCGCCCACCACCTCGGCCTCGACGTTGGTGGGGATCCCGCCCATGGCGTAGTGGGCGGTGGGCTGGACGGGGATCAGCGAGGTCTTGGGCTCGATCCCCAGGTAAGTCCGCACGAAGTCGGTGATGTCGGGCAGCTTCTCGTCGATCTGCTCCGGCGGCAGGTGGGTGAGGTCGAGGTGGAGGAAGTCCTGGCCCGGACCGCAGCCCCGGCCCGCCCGGATCTCGGTGACCATGGCCCGGCTGATCATGTCCCGGGGGGCGAGGTCCTTGACCGTCGGGGCGTAGCGCTCCATGAACCGCTCGCCCTCGACGTTGCGCAGGATCCCGCCCTCCCCTCGGGCCGCCTCGGACAGGAGGATGCCCAGCTTGTAGATGCCCGTCGGGTGGAACTGGAAGAACTCCATGTCCTGCAACGGCAGGCCCCGGCGCAGGAGAAGGGCGGGGCCGTCGCCGGTCAGCGTGTGGGCGTTGGACGAGACCTTGAAGATGCGGCCGAACCCGCCGGTGGCGAACAGGGCGGCCTTGCACGAGTAGACGTGGACGTCACCCGTGGCCTGCTCGTAGGCCACCAGGCCCGTCACCTGGCCGTCGTCGCCGAAGGCGATGTCGAGCACCTGGAACTCGTCGTGGAAGTCGACGCCGCGAGCCAGGCACTGCTGGTAGAGCGTCTGCAGGATCATGAGGCCGGTGCGGTCGGCGGCGTAGCACGCCCGTTTCACCGGGGCCTCGCCGTGGTTGCGGGTGTGGCCGCCGAAGCGGCGCTGGTCGATGCGGCCCTCGGGCGTGCGGTTGAACGGGAGCCCGAACCGCTCGAGCTCGATCACCGCGTCCACCGCCTCCCGGCACATGATCTCGGCCGCGGGCTGGTCGACCAGGTAGTCCCCGCCCTTCACCGTGTCGAAGGCGTGCCACTCCCACGAGTCCTCCTCCACGTTGGCGAGGGCGGCGCACATGCCGCCCTGGGCCGCGCCGGTGTGGGAGCGGGTGGGGTAGAGCTTGGAGATCACCGCTGTGCGGCACTTGCCGGCGGTCTCGATGGCGGCCCGGAGGCCGGCGCCGCCGGCGCCGACGATCACCGCGTCGAAGCTGTGCCGGTGGACCTCCATCCCGCCATCCTGCCTCAGACCGCCGGGTTCACCGGGCTGTCTTTCCCGCTCAGAAGGCCGCTCGGGCCGTCAGGCTCGAGGTCGCGGAAGCGCCGGCCCGCTTCCCGCAGCTGGGCCAGCCGGCGCTCGGCGGTCGCCCCGAGCCACAGGAGGAGCAGGCCGATGGTGCCGATGGCGGCCCAGCGGGGGACCCGGGCGGCCACCGGCCACAGGGCGTCGAGGGCGACGGCGAGAAGGGCGCCGGCGCCCAGGACCATCGGCGCCTGCAGCCTGCGCTCGGCACCGATGAGGAGGACGGCCAGGGCGGCGGCGGTGACGGCCAGGGGGCGGGCCACGCCGCCGTCACTGATCACGAGGGCGACGCTGGGGAGCAGGCCGACGCTCAGGCCGGGGGCGAGAGCGGTCCAGGAGTCGAGGGTGGTCGTCCGCCGGCGGGCGGTGATCCCGGCGACCAGGGCCACGACTGCGGCCGGCAGGGTGTAGGCCTCGACGAGTCGAACGTCGAACACCGCCAGCCAGGCCCAGGTGGCGGCCACGGAGGTGGCGGCGCCGGCCAGGAGCCACTGGCGCCGGGTCGGGGAGGTGCCGGCGACCATCAGCCAGGCGGTGGCGGCGGTGAGGGCGATGGCGAGCCACGGCTCGTCGGTCGCACCGAGGCCGGCAGCGAGCACGAGGGCGCCGGCCCCGGCCGTCTCCAGGGCCACGCCCTCGGCGCGGCCGGCCCGCCACAGGGCGCCGGCGGCCAGCACGGCGCCGCCGACCATGGCGACGACCAGGCCGGCCTCGGCGGGCGAGCCGCCGGCGCTGATGGTGACGGCGATCCCCTCGGCCACGGCGGCGCCGGCGGCCAGGGTCGCGAACGCCTGGCGGAAGGGCGCGCTGCGGGCGAGGGCGGTGGCGGCGCCGGCGGTGAGGGCCAGGCCGGCGAGGAAGGTCAGTGTCCC
>DASUXN010000196.1:0-2173 GCA_036377875.1 Acidimicrobiales bacterium | reverse complement strand
GGTCGACGTGCTGGTCGAGGTCGACGTGCTGGTCGAGGTGCTGGTCGAGGAGGAGCCGCCCGTGGTCAGGATGTCGACGCACCAGCCGCCGAACGTCGCCGTCGCCTGCTGCACGTCGTCGGTGATCCAGAGGTTCCACGTGCCGTTGGGGTTCTGCCCGTTGAACGCGCTGAGCGCCGTGCCGACGGGCGCCGGAGCAGGTGCGTCCCACTCGTCGGGACCGTCGGCCACGTCGTCGTCGTCGTCAACGGGCCGGACGGTGATGGTCAAACTGGAGGCACCGCCGCTCAAGTGGGTATCGGCGGGGAGCTGGTTGGCCGCCTGGTCGTCGAAGTTGAGGCCGACGTCCACGACCGGTCCCGACGAGGTGTCGTTGTCGCCGCCGGCGTCGGACATCAGGATGACTCCCGTGCCCGCGGGGGACGACACCATCACGTCGTTGTCCTCCGCCCAGTGTTGCGGCGGGCTGTTGTTGTCGCCCTGGGTGTCCATGGAAAGCAGGGTGACGTTGACGTCGGTGATCGTCCCGACGAGACCGGACACCGTGATCGGCGACGGGTATGGGGTGGCCGTGCCTGGCTCGACGAGGAACGGCGTGGTGATCGGGTTGGTGTTGCAGAACTGCACCGCGTGGGAAGTGCCCGTTGTGAGCTTCACCACCCCGAACACCATCAAGGCGAGAACGAGCGCCCGGGCGATGTTCCGCCGAGGGAACCGGGAGGAACGTCTGAGGATCGCGGTCACGGGTGCCCCCTTTGGTCGAGCCTTCTTGGATCGACCATGCCGACGCACATTTCCACATGACCGCCGCCGCCTCAACCGATCCGGCCCCAACCGCCCGCCGGGATGGTCAGCTGCGCCGGTACAGACGGGTGGTGAGAGGGGCGAACACGGCGGTGATGGCCACCGCCACGGCCAGCACGATGACGATGTCGCCGCCGTCGACCTCGCCTTCCATCAACCCCCGGGAGGCGGTGGCGAGCGTCGAGATGGGGTTGATGTTGACGAACGCCTCCAGCGGCCCGGGCAAGGTCTCGGGGTCGACGAACACGTTGGACAGGAACGTGAGCGGGAAGATGGCCATGAAGCCGGCGTTCATCACCGCGCTGGGCGAGCGCAGGCGCAGGCCGAGGGTGGTGAAGACCCACGACAGGGCGAAGGCGAACAGCACGACCAGGCCCAGGGCGGCGGCCACGCCCGGCACGCCGGCGTCGGGCCGGAACCCGAGGGCGAGACCGAGCCCGATGATCACCAGGCCATTGGCCAGGTAGCGGGCGGCATCGCCGAGGAGGGCGCCGAGGAGCGGGGCCGGCCGCCAGATGGGCAGGGAGCGGAAGCGGTCGGCCACGCCCTTGGTGAGGTCGGTATTGATGGACACGCCCGAGTAGACGGTGGTGAACAGCACCGACATCACGAGGATGCCCGGGAGGATGTACTGGAGGTACTCCCGGGTCGAGCCGGCGATGGCCCCGCCGAAGATGTAGGTGAACATCAGCACGAACATCACGGGGGTGACCGTCACGTCGAGCAGCTGCTCGGGGACGTGCTTGATCTTGAGCATCCCCCGCCACCCGAAGGCGAGGGCGGACGAGAGGGGGCTGGCGCCCGGCGGGCGGCTGGTGGAGGAGATCGCCTTGCGGACGGCCTCCTCGTCGGCGACCGTCCCGATGTCGGCCTGTGCCGGGTTGATGCTCACGACTGCTCCTCTCCGGTGACCGCCGCTGATTCGGTCGCGTCCTCGACCGCGGGATGGCCGGTGAGGGCGAGGAACACCTCGTCGAGGGTGGGCTGGCCCAGGGCGAAGTCGGCGATGCGCACGCCCGCCCGGGCCAGCTCGGCCAGCGCCAACGCGCCCCGGTCGGCGTCGGAGCAGGCGGCGGAGAGAACGGCCGGGTCGGCCTCCAGCACGGCGCTCCCGAGCTCGGCGACGAGGAGGCGCTCGGCCTCGGGGCGGTCGGCAGGGTCGAGCAGACGGACGCGCAGGGAACCCGAGCCCACCGAGGCTTTGAGCTGGCTGGGCGTGCCTTCGGCGATCACCTGGCCGCGGTCGATGACGGCGATGCCGTCGGCCAGTTGGTCGGCCTCCTCCAGGTACTGGGTACACAGCAGGATGGTGGTGCCCCCCGCCACCAGGGCCCGGACGATCCCCCAGACCTGGTTGCGCGACCGAGGG
>DASUXN010000195.1:0-4901 GCA_036377875.1 Acidimicrobiales bacterium | reverse complement strand
TGGTAGTACGCCACGTTGGCCGGGTCCGACGTCTCGAGGGCGGAGGGCACGCCGGCCGCGTCGGCCCGGTCCAGGGCGGGCTGCACGAGGCGGGTGCCCCAGCCCTGGCGCTGCGCCTCCGGCCGGATGCCCAGCACCTCGAGGAACCAGTGCGGCTCGTCGGGATGGGCCCGCTCGGCGTTGGCTCCGAGCCGGGCGAACGTCGGGAACGCACGCGGGTCGGCGGCCATGACCCGAAGGAAGGCGGGTGTGGCCCTCGCCTTGCGCCACGCCGACCAGGGGAACGCCCCGGGAGGGAGCCAGGCGGCGACGCCCAGCACGAGCGAGCCGTCGACGGCGGCGTAGACGGCGCCGAACGGGACGGCGTCGGCCACGGTGGCGGTGAAGAAGGGGCGCAGGGCCCGTGCCCGCCGGCGAGGGTCGGGGAGGATGTGACGGAACGCCGGGTACTCGGCGTGGCTCGCGGCCAGGGCGTCGCCCGCGGCACGCGCCCCGCCCCGGGTCAGGACCACGACCTCGGCCATCGCCCTCAGGCTAAGGGGCGAGCGGTCGGCCCTAGTCGACGGGGAAGACGGTCGGCTCGTGGACGGTCGTGGTGAGGGCTTCGAGGGCCCGCTCGACCAGGCGGCGGCGCCACGCCTTCTCGGCCGCCGGGTCGAGGTTGGGGTCGCCCGTCGGATAGGGGATGCCCCGTGATGGAACGATGCGGGGAGCCCCGACACGCTCGGCGATCGAGGTCAGGTTGCAGATGAGCGCGGTCGGGATGCCTGCCCGTTCGAGCTCCTTGGCCAGCGTTGCCCCGCAACGCGTTCCCGTTCCTCAGGTGGAGGTGAGGATGGCCGCCCGCGCCCCCGAGTGGCGGAGGTCGGCGGCCCATTCCACGCCGAAGCGGTGGGCGTTGGCGACGGACGTGCCGTTGCCGGCCGTCACGAGGTAGGCGCCGTACAGGCTGCCGATACGGCCCTCCTCCTCCAGCTCGCGAACGACGTCGAGAGGGAGGATGCGGTGCGGGTCGGCGTTCGCCCACTGGGTGGAGAACCCACCGTGGACGGACTGCCACTCGCCCGCGGGCAGCGACTTCTTCCCGTCCAGCTCGTAGCGGAGCCACCGGGTGGCCCGGGCCGACTCGAGCGACCCCGGGTTGCCGTCGGGCACGAGGGCGCCCTCGGTGACGAGAGCGAGGGTGGCGGACGCGAGGTCTTCGACGGGCGCGGCGGGGTTCACCTTGTCGAAGCGGGGGAGGGGGATCTCGGTGGCATCGCGGTCGCCACCCAGCCGGGCGAGGACGAGGTCGACCGCCCGCTCGGCGGCGTTGCGGTCGGCAAAGACGTTGTGACGGGGAGGCTTGCCCACCCGGCCGTCGTCCGGTCCGAGGACCTTCCCCTCGGCCACCTTCTTGGCCGCCGCCGCCAACCGTTCGAGGGTCGGGCCCATGGTGCGGGCCGCCTCGCCTGCGGCCACGACGGGCGCCGCCCCTGCCTCGTCCAGGCCGGGGTTGTCCTCGTGGAGGGAGGCGACCGACGGGATTCCGGCGGCGGTGGCGGCCGCGGCGATGCGGGCGCAGGCCAGCCCGTAGCGGCCGCTGGTGAAGGCGGGCCCGGCGATGAGCAGATCGGGCTGGGCCTGTTGCACGAGGGCGAGGATCTGGTTGATGGCGTCAGGGCCGGCGGCGGCGGTGTCGTCGCCGCAGTAGACGGTGGTGACGATCTCGTAGTCGTCCCCGAGCAGGGCCTTCAGCTTGCGGCCCGGGCCGGTGGGGCCGTCGACGGTCGTTGCCCCGACGCCGGCCGAGTCCTCCCCGCCCTGGCCGGCGAAGAACTGGTTGATGTAGTGCACGACCCGCACGGGGCCCTCGCGGCCGCCGGCACCGTCCTCCTCGGCCACGCCGGAGGGCGACGCCTCGTCCGCCAGCAAAGGCGCCCCCTCGGCGGCGATGGTAGGGGTGGCGGTGAGGCGGCCCCAGCCCAGCGGGCTGCACGACGCGTAGATCACGGCCACGGGAACCGTCAGCTCGTCGGTGGCGGGCACGTCGAGGAGAGCGAAGCGCTCGCCACCGAGGGCCCGCTCGACGGCCGGGAGCGTCACCCGCTCGTCGTAGTTGCCCGAGCTGACCATGGCGGTGGCCTTGCTGGGCGGTACGACGACGGGCGGGCCGGTGCCGTCGGGGCCGGACATCTCGGCGTAGATGCCCACCGAGGCGATGCCCAGCTCGTCGAGGGCGTCCATCTTGAGGGCCATGTCGCCGTCGGCGTTGCCCCCGCCCTCCTTGGTGACGATGGCGGCGTCCCATCCGAGGGCGGCCACCACCCGGGCGGCGTGGGCGGACACGACCTCCTTCTGGGCCGCCTCGACGGGCTCGGGCGAGATCACCAGGCCGGCGAAGGTCAGGTCCCCACCATGCCTGGCCCGGAGGGCGGCCAGCACGGGATGGTTCTGGTGGACGATCGTCGGGTTCTTGAGGGCGGGGTGGCCGAACTGGCCGCTGACGATCGCTCCGGCGTCGAGCTCGCCGGGGTCGAGGACGGTGGGGAGCCCAGCGCCGAAGCTGCGCCCGTACACGAAGACGTCCTTGAAGTTCCCCTGGGTCTGGAGGTTGGTGACGGCGCCGATGCGGGGGAGCGGGCCGCCCCTGGCTCCGGGCTCGGCGGAGGGCAGCTCCTCGACCTCGTCGGGCTCCACCTCGGCCGCCGTCTCGGCCAGCTTCCGGGCCGCGGCTATGACGCCGGCCCGCACCGACCGGTCGACCTCGACCCAGTCGGCGCCCTCGGCGGGGTCGAACTCGACGACCAGGTTGTGGACGGCGCCCAGCGGGGACAGGTCGGCCCCGGGCCCCGAGAGGTCGACCAGCGCCTCCTGGGCCCGAGGCAGGTGGCCGGCGGCCACCACGGACACTCCCCGAACCACATGGACGGGACCGACGCCGCTGCGGGGCTCGATGGCGTCCAGGATCTTGACGATACGAACCGACTGGCCCGGTGAGGCCCAGCGGAAGCGCACCCCGGCCAGGGCGGGGGAGGAGAACAGGGGCGCCAGGTCGTCGGGCGAGACGGTGAGCTTTCCGCCCTCGAAGGCGGTGGCCGTCCCGAGATCGACGGCACGGACCAGATGGACCAGGCGGGTATCCGGCATCAGCGTGTGACCAGCACCATACTGCCGCGGTGGGAGAGGCGGCAGATCGCTGGCGGGCCCTCGTCGAGGGCCGGCTCGCGGAGATGGAGCGACTCCAGGCGGGCCGGGGCGACGTAGGTGGCGCGCACTGGGACAAGCGGGTCAAGCGGGCGGGAAGGGGTGCGACGGCCTCGGCCGACGGCGACCCGATGCTGCCGAGGCTGCGGCGGGCGGTGGGCCGCTCCGGGACGGCCACCGTGCTCGACGTGGGATCCGGCCCGGGCCGCTTCACCCTGGCCATCGCGCCTCGGGTCCAGCGGGTCACCGCCGTCGACCCCAGCAAGAAGATGCTGAGCTTCCTGCGCAAGCGGGCCAAGGAGGCCGGGATCACCAACGTGAGGACCGTCACCGGCCAGTGGCAGGACGTCGAAGTCGACTCGGCCGACGTGGTGCTGTGCTGCCATGTCCTCCCCCTCATCCCCGACGTCGTCCCCTTCGTGCGCAAGCTCGATGCCGCCGCCCACCGGCGGGTGCTGCTCTACCTGGGGGCCCACGCCGCCGACGCGGTGGTCGACCCCTTCTGGCGCCGGTTCCACGGCTCCCCCCGCAAGCCGGGTGCCAGCTACGTCGACGCCTGGGCGGTGCTGGAGGAGGAGGGCTTCGACGTGTCCGTCGAGGTGGTGGAGATGCGCACGTGGTCCCGCCACGAGACGTTGGCCGATGCCGTCGAGGTCTACCGCGATCAGCTCGTCCTGCCCAGGACCAAGGAGGTCGAGGCCGAGCTGACCAAGCTGCTCGGGCCGTGGCTCCAACGGCGAAACGGGCACCTGTGCGCCCCGTTCCGCACCCAGCCCGCCGCCATCCTGAGCTGGGTACCCGCGACGGCGCTTTAAGCTCGCAGGCCGTGTCCGACACGGAAGCTCTTCGCATCGACGTCACCGAGGAACCGCTGCGGGCCGAAATCGGGCCGGAGCTGCGCAAGGCCCTGCTCAGCCACCCGGTGGTCAAGTCCCGCTACCCCAATGCGGACCTGTGGGTTGTCGGCCTCGACATCCTCGACAAGGGGACAGGTGACGGCGAGGACGCCAACTCGCTCTTCCGGGCGGTGCTGGCCAACATGGCCGGCAGCGAGGTGGTCGAGGCCGAGGGTCACCTGTGGGAGCTCGACAACCTGGCCATCATCCCCACCGCGCGCCCGCGCTTGCCCAACGACGAGGAGCATGCGTGGGCCCTCGACATCGTCCGCCGCGAGCTCGACCTGGGCGGTCGTATCGATTCCGGCGAGATCGAGCCCTACCGGCCCATGCCGCCCCTGGCCAGCGTGGTCGGCGCCGACGGCTCGGTGGCGCGGGCCGTCACCGTGGGCCTGCGTGAGGTGGGGCCGGACGGCACCGCCCGCCACCGCATCGTGGCCGTCCGCTCGTCCGACGGCGAGATCCTCACCGAGGGCCCAGGTCTGGTGGACGGGCCCGACCGCGACTGCGGCCTGCCCGACGGGCCGGAGGGAGAGACCCCCGACCCGACCGAAGGCGCCCAGCAGGCCCGCGTCCGGCTGTGGCGGGGCGAGGAGCTGCTCTGGGACCTGGTCGTGGTGCGGCCGGCGGCATCCTCGGGCGCCAGCGGATCGGGCGTGGAGCTTCGGCTGGTGGACTTCCAGGGCGTTCGCGTGCTCTCCCGGGCCCACCTCCCCGTCCTCAACGTGGCCTTCGACAGCGGCGCCGCCAGCCGGAACTGGCTGAACGAGGAGTCGGCCTTCGAGGCCGATGGCGAGGACGTCCTGGCCGGGTTCCGGG
>DASUXN010000194.1:0-5118 GCA_036377875.1 Acidimicrobiales bacterium | reverse complement strand
ACGGAGAAGTCCCCGTTCGACCGGTAGTGGATCTTGGCCGCCTCGTTGACCAGCTGATCGACGCACGAGTGCAGGAAGTCGGCGAACTGGATCTCGGCCACCGGGCGCATGCCCGCCAGCGCCAAGCCGATCGCGATCCCGACGATCGAGGACTCGGCCAGGGGGGTGTCGATCACCCGTTCCGCCCCGTACTTGGCGTAGAGGCCGTCGGTGGCGCGGAAGACGCCGCCCAGCACGCCGACGTCCTCGCCCAGCACCACCACCCGCTCGTCCTCGCCCATGAGGTCGTCGAGGGTCTGGCGGACGGTGTCGAGCACGCTGCGGGTCACGCCCGTGCCGGGGTGGGTCGGCGCCGGCCTGCCCACGACTTCCTGGCGAACTGCGGCCGGTACCCGCGGGATGGGGCGCACAGGCCGAGCCCAGACCCGGCTGAACGCCATCTCCGGAGTGGCGGGAGGCGCCGCCTCCGCCCGTTCGGCTGCCTCGTTGACCTCGTCCCGCACGTGCTCGGCCAGCTTCTCCTCGTCCTCGTCGGTGATGAGACCGTGCTCGAGGATGTAGGCGCGCATCCGCACCAGCGGGTCCTTCTCCCGCCACGCCTCGATCTCCTCGGCGCTGCGATAGCGCCGGTCGTCGTCGTCCGACGTGTGGGGCAACATCCGGTAGGTCTTGCACTCCACGAGGGTCGGGCCGCCACCCGCCCGGGCCTTGTCCATCGCCGCGGCGGTGGCGCTGTAGACCTGGAGCGGGTCGTTGCCGTCCACGATCACGCCCTCGAACCCGTAGGCCGCCATCTGATCGGCCACGTTGGGCACGGCGGACTGGACGTTCTGCGCCACCGAGATGGCGTAGCCGTTGTTCTCGCAGACGAGGACCAGGGGCAGGTCGTGGATGCCCGCGTAGTTGAGCGCCTCGTGATAATCGCCCCGGGAGGACGTGGCCTCGCCGAACCAGCAGACGGTCACCCGGTCCTCACCGCGGATCTTGGCCGCGTTGGCCAGGCCGGCGGCATGGGGCAGCTGGGTCGCGATGGGTGAGGAGCCGGTGATGATGTTCAGGCGCCGGCACCCCCAATGGCTCGGCATCTGGCGGCCGCCCGAGTTGGGGTCGTCGGGGCGGGCGAAGGCGTTGAGCACGACCTCCTCGGGCGTCATGCCGAGGGTAAGGACCACGCCGTAGTCGCGGTAGTAGGGAAGGGCGACGTCCCAGCCGCGGCGTAGGGCCCAGGCCGACCCGACCTGGGCCGCTTCCTGGCCCTGACCAGGGATGATGAACGGGATCTTGCCGATCCGCTGAAGGTTCCAGACCTTTTGGTCGACGGTCCGGGTGAGGAGCATCATCCGGTACATGGCGACCAGATCGATGCCGGAAAGGCCTGACACCTCGTCGGTCACGGGCCTTTGGACCTCGGGTCGGCCCGCGTTGGTTTCCTTACCGCCGGGCCGCCGCCTGGTGCCGCCCGCCATAGGTCGTCCCTACCCGAATGTCCGGATCTGGTGCACGCGGGCCAGCTCGTACATACGCCGCTCGGCGAGCCGGTCGGCCGCCTCGGCGCTGGTGATGCCCTCGGCCTCGGCTGTGTCGAGCACCATCCCCGTGGTCTCGAAGATGCGTGCGACGGCAGCGTAGGCCCGATCGCGGTGATATCCGCGCGGAGACAGTTCCTCGGCGATGTTGATCAGCCCTCCGGCGTTGACCACGTAGTCGGGCCCGTAGGCGATCCCCGCCTCGGCCAGGAGCTTTCCGCACGACGGGTCGGCGAGCTGGTTGTTCGCCGATCCCACGACCGCCGTACACCGCAGCTCCGGAATCGTCACCGGGTTCAGGGCCGCACCCAGCGCGCAGGGGGAGAAGATGTCGCACGGCAGGGCGTGAGCGCTCTCGACCGGCGTCGATTCCACGCCGTGCGTCTGTACCAGGCGCTCGACGGCGGCTGGTACCACGTCGGCCACGATCATCTGCGCCTTCTCCTCCACCAGGTAGCGCACGAGGCTGCTCCCCACCTTGCCGACGCCTGAGACCACGATCCGCCGTCCGGTGAGCGAAGTGTCGCCCCACAGCCGCAGAGCGACGGCTCTCATGGCCCAGAGCAGGCCGTAAGCCGTGGCGACGGAGGGGTCTCCTGACCCACCCAGCTCCAAGCTGACGCCGGTGACGTGTTTCGTCTCCCGCCGAATGAGGTCCATGTCGGCCTGGGTGGTGCCCACATCCTCGGCGGTGACGTACCGGCCGCCCAGGGAGTCCACGAACCGTCCATACGCTCGGATCAGGCCCTCATTCCTGTCGGTGGCGGGGTTACCGAGGATTACGGCCTTGCCGCCACCGAGGTCGAGGCCGGCCACCGCTGCCTTGTACGTCATGCCCCGCGCCAGGCGCAGGACGTCCTCCAAGGCCGCATCCTCGTCGGGGAAGGGGTAGAAGCGGGTTCCCCCGAGGGCCGGGCCGAGGCTCGTCGAGTGGATGGCGACGATGGCCCGCAGCCCGGTGCCGGTGTCCTGGCAGAACACGACCTGCTCGTACCCCTCGCCCTGAATGCGGTCAAAGACCTTCACGGGAGGTTCAGGGTACCGAAGGGGCGGACCTGGGGCTCGGAGAGATCACTGCACGATCAGCGTGGCCGTCTGGTGCGCGGGGTGCAGCTGACAGAAGATCTTGAACGTACCGCCCCGGCTGGCCTTGAACTTCACGTCGCGGGTGTCGCCCGGCCTCACCACCAGCTCACGGCGGTAGCCCTCGATCGAGAACCCGTGCTCGGTGGACGTGTTGTTCGTGACCCGGAGCACGATGTCGTTCTCCTGGTCGACGACGATCTCTCTGGGCGCGAAGCCCGGGGCGTTGTCGACGGCGGCGATGGCGATCCTTTCGCGCTCGGTCGGCTGGCCGCAGGCGAACATCATGAGGGCGAGGGGGACCGCTGCGGCCGTGGCGGCGCCCCTCCGGCGGAGTGGTTTCACAGGGGCCGTACCGTACAGGCTCCCACCGGAACCCTTCCTGTTAGGGCGGCGCGACTCTTGGGCACAGGTCGAGCGAAGGGAGACCGAATGAACCGCATACTGCGAGCCGCTCTCGCCCTCGTCCTCACCGCCGGGCTCCTTGGCGCGTGCAGCGCCGAGGCCGACGTCGACACATCGGGTGACGGGGTGTCGATCGAGGGCGACGTCGACGCCAAGAACTGACCGTACGCGACGCTGCGGCGGCGGCTATCCGCCCTGAGCGGGCGGGGACGCCTCTGCCATCCTCGACGTCCCCGACAGCCCCAGAAGCCAGGCTGGTCGACGGCTCGAGGGCGTCCCGGAGTGGGTGCCCGATCTTTGCTGGCCGCTGACCTTGCGGCGCTACGGGCAGTTCTGCAGGATCTCCCCGATGCACTGGTCGCCGGCTCCGATGCCGCCATCGGCCCGATCGGTGCCCACATCGCCGAAGATCTTGTCGTTTCCGATGCCACCGAAGATCTCGTCGTCGCCGGCGGCGCCGTTCAGCTGGTCGTCACCGCCCAGGCCCAGGATCCGGTCGTTGCCTCCGCCGCCGTAGATGTAGTCGGTCCCCGGCGAGCCACAGATGATGTCGTTGCCGGGGGTACCCATGATCTGGCCCGAGCCGTAGATCGTGCACAGGGGTTGCCAGTCACATCGCTGATCCACCGCGACATTGTTGGTGATGCGGATGATGTTGCTGCCGTCAACCGCGCTCATGCTGAAGATCTCGCCGAAGTTCGTCGCGCCCTGGCGCTGGCTGTTCCACAGGATCCGGGTGCCGTCGGGCGACCAGGCCGGGAAGATGTCGAAAAGGTTCGGCCCGTTGTTCGTCAGCTTGACGACATTGGTGCCGTCGGCATTCATCCGGTAGATCTCCTCGCCACCGGGATCGTCCCGACGGCTGTGGAAGGCGATCATGCTGGCATCGGGCGACCACGACGGCCACGAGTCCTCGACCCCGGGAAGATTGCCGGGCGCCGGCAGGCTCACGTCTCCTGTGCCGTCGGGGTTCATGATGTGGACGTTGGCTGCATCGTCGATTCGTCGGCTGTTGTAGGCGATCTTGTCGCCCTTGGGGGACCACGCCGGAAGCGACTCCTCGGCCTCGTTGGACGTGATGCGCACGTCACCGGTACCGTCGACGTTGATCACGTGGACGTCGAAGAAGGCGCCGGCATTGCGTGTCGTCTGGTAGGCGATCCGGTCGCCGCCCGGGCTCCACGCGGGCGAGCTGTTCCCATGGACGCCGGCCACTCCGGTGGTCGTCAGGCGACGGACGCCCGTGCCATCGGCGTTCATGATGTAGATCTCGAGCGGCCCGTCCCGCGTGCTCTCGAAGGCGATCAGGCGTCCGTCCGGCGAGTAGCGCGGCCGACTGTCGTTCACCGTGTTGTGCGTCAACTGCACCGGGCTCTTCTCGGTGCCGGTCGGGTCGAATGTCCAGATCTCCGAGTCACCGTCCCGGAAGCTGGCGCACGCCACCCTGCCGGTGATGCCCGGGAACGCTGCCTTGGCCGGCGTGTCGAGAGCTACGACCGGCACCAGCGCCGCCACCGTCGCGCCCACACGGAACCACTTCGATCGGATCATGTCCCCGCCTTCTTGTCAGCCTGTGCGGAAGTTACCTCCGACCGGCGAGCGATGCGTCGACTGATGGGCGCAGCTACGGCCGTTCATGGCCAGGACGCCCGCACGAACACGTGCCACCCCAGCCACAGCCAGCCGGCCAGGATGGCCCCCCGTACGGGCCGCCACCGAAGGGCGGAGCACAGGGCGGCGCCGAGGGTTGCCACTCTTCCCGAGCGCCGCGCCGCAATTTCCAGCCCGACCGCCCAGAGCGCCACGACGGCGTAGCCCGCCATCGTCACAGTCTTCATCGGCGCGCCAGCGCCGCCGCCGCGGCCAGCCAGGCGACGAAGGCGAGGGCGCGGGCGGGATGAGAATCGAGCACTGCGTTGGTCAGCGAGCTGAGAGTGGGATGGTCCGTCCGGGGGTGCTGGAGGTAGGCGGCCAGCTGCCACAACGCAGTCGCTGCAGCCACGGCCGTCCAGGGCCAGACGGCCGCCGGCGGCCTGGCGATCCCGGTCGTGCGGCGGCGGCCGGTGCCCCCCCACAGCATGGCCGCCACCCCTCCTGCGATAAC
>DASUXN010000193.1:0-4673 GCA_036377875.1 Acidimicrobiales bacterium | reverse complement strand
TCCCGCGCGGCCATCTGGAGAGCCAGGTCGAGAGCCGGCTGGCCGACAAGTCGGCGCCGGTCCTGATCTACTGCGCCGGCGGCACCCGCTCCGCCTTCGCCGCCCGCACCCTGGCCGAGCTGGGCTATACCGACGTGGTCTCCCTGGCCGGCGGCTTCAACAAGTGGAAGAACGAGAACCGGGAGTGGTCGGCCCCCCGCACGCTGACCGCCGACCAGCGCAACCGCTACCACCGCCACCTCCTGCTTCCCGAGGTGGGTGAGGCGGGCCAGCAGAAGCTGCTCGAGTCGAAGGTGCTGCTGCTCGGCGCGGGGGGCCTGGGCTCCCCCGCCGCCCTCTACCTGGCCGCCGCCGGCGTGGGCACGCTGGGCATCGTCGACATGGACGTGGTCGACGAGTCCAACCTCCAGCGCCAGATCCTGCACAACATGGACCGGCTGGGCGACCGCAAGGTCGACTCGGCCAAGAAGACGCTGACGGCCATGAACCCCGACGTCAACGTGGTCACCTACGACGTGCGGCTGGGCGCCGACAACGTCCTCGACATCATCGACGGCTACGACGTCGTCCTCGACGGCGGGGACAACTTCCCCACCCGCTACCTCATCAACGACGCCTCTCTGGTCAAGAGGATTCCCGTCGTCCACGGGTCGATCTTCCGCTTCGAGGGCCAGGCCACCGTCTTCGCCCCCTACGACGGCCCGTGCTACCGCTGCCTGTTCCCCGAGCCGCCGCCGCCGGAGATGGCGCCGTCCTGCTCGGAAGCGGGCGTGCTGGGCGTGCTGCCCGGCATCATCGGGTCGATCCAGGCCATGGAGACGCTGAAGCTGCTGCTGGGCCTGGGCGAGCCGCTGGTCGGGCGGCTGCTGGCCTACGACGCCATGGAGGAGTCCTTCCGGTCGTTCCGGGTGCCTCGCGACCCTTCGTGCCCGGCGTGCGGGGCGGACGCAGGCGAGATCGTCATCGCCGAGTACGACGAGCTGTGCATGCCCCACCCGCGCCAGGCGGCGCCGCAGGCCTAGCGGTACCCTTCCCGCCATGCAGAGCGGGCGGCGGGCGGTCGGTGGATTCGGCGTGGCCGCGATGGTCGCCGCCCTCCTCGTGGCGGTCGTGCCGGTGGCGGCCACCGCCGTGCCGGCCTGGGCGCCGGCGACTACCGCCACCATCCATCCGGGGGTGATGGTCACGTCCCCCGCCGGGCAGTGCACCGCCAACTTCGTGTTCTACGACTCCGACGACGTCTTCATCGGCCAGGCGGCCCACTGCACCTCGACGGGCGGCCCGACCGACACCGACGGCTGCCTGGCCTCGTCGCTGCCCCTCGGCACCCCGATCACCATCGGCGGCGCATCGCAGCCCGGCACGCTGGCCTACAACTCGTGGATCGCCATGGCCGAACGGGGCGAGACGGACGCGGACGCGTGCGCCCACAACGACTTCGCCCTCGTGCGCATCGACCCTGCCGACGTGGCCAGGGTGAACCCGTCCGTCCCCCACTGGGGCGGCCCGGTGGCGCTGGCGACGGCCGGCACCCTCACGGGCCAGAAGGTCTACTCCTACGGCAACTCGTCGCTGCGGCTCGGCCTCACCCTCCTCAGCCCCAAGGTGGGGATCAGCCTGGGCGACAGCGCGGGCGGGTGGAACACCACCGCCTACACCCTCACCCCCGGCATCCCCGGTGACTCGGGGAGCGGGTTCCTCGACCGGTCGGGACGCGCCCTCGGGGTCCTGAGCACGGTCCAGCTCCTGCCCCTCCCCGCCGCCAACGGCGTCGGCAACCTCCGCCTCGAACTGGAGTACCTCAACGGCGAGGCGCACGACCCCGTCCGCCTCGCTTCCGGCACGGAGCCGTTCCGGCCCAACCAGCTGCCGCTCGGCCTCTAACCCGCGCCGTCCCTACGCTGGGGTCGTGGAGCCCGACGCCCGGCTCGGAAGGCCCGGCCATCCCCCCTACACGAGGGGCATCCATCCCGGGATGTACCGGGATCGGCTGTGGACTATGCGCCAGTACGCCGGCTTCGGGTCGGCGGAGGAGACCAACGCCCGCTTCCGGTTCCTGCTGGACGCGGGCCAGACCGGCCTGTCGTGCGCCTTCGACCTGCCCACCCAGATGGGCTACGACTCCGACCACCCCCGGGCCGAGGGCGAGGTGGGCCGGGTCGGCGTGGCCATCGCCACCCTCGACGACATGCGCCGGCTGCTGGCCGGCATCCCCCTCGCCGACGTCACCACGTCGATGACCATCAACGCCACCGCCGCCGTGCTTCTCCTGCTCTACGAGCTGGTGGCGGAGGAGCAAGGAGTGGCGCCCACCGCCCTGCGGGGAACGATCCAGAACGACCCGCTCAAGGAGTACATGGCGCGGGGGACGTACATCTACCCGCCCCGGGCGTCGATGCGGCTGGTGACCGACACCATGGCCTACTGCGCCGAGCGCCTGCCCCAGTGGAACACCGTGTCGGTATCTGGGTACCACCTGCGGGAGGCGGGGGCCACCGCCGCCCAGGAGCTGGCCTTCACCCTGGCGGACGGGATCGCGTATCTCCAGGCCGCACGCGACGCCGGCCTGGACGTCGACCACGTCGCACCCCGGATTTCGTTCTTCTTCAACGCCCACAACGAGCTCTTCGAGGAGGTCGCCAAGTTCCGAGCCGCCCGGCGGATGTGGTGGAGGATCACCACCGAGCGCTTCGGCGCCCGGGCCGAAGCCTCCACCAAGCTGCGGTTCCACGCCCAGACGGCGGGTTCGACTCTGACCGCCCAGCAGTCCGAAGTGAACGTCGTCCGGGTCACGCTCCAGGCCCTGGCCGCGGTGCTGGGCGGCGCCCAGAGCCTGCACACCAACGCCTACGACGAGGCCCTCGGCCTCCCGAGCGAGGCCAGCGCCCGCCTCGCCCTGCGCACCCAGCAGGTGCTGGCCTACGAGTCGGGCGTGACCTCGGCCCCGGATCCTTTGGGCGGGTCGTTCCTCGTGGAGGCGCTGACCGACGCCCTCGAGACCGAGGCGGAGCGCCTGCTGGCCCGCATCGACGACCTGGGTGGGGCGGTCGCCGCCATCGAGGCCGGCTACCAGCAGGGCGAGATCGAGCAGGCGGCCTACCAGGCCGCCACCGCCATCGACCGGGGCGAGCGGGTCGTGGTGGGAGTCAACCGCTTCCGGGTGGACGGCGAACCGGCGGCCGACAAGGTCCTGGCCGCCGACCCTGAGCGGGAACGCCGCCAGGCCGAGCGGGTGCGGGAGTTCCGGACGGGTCGCGACGCGGCCGCGGTGGCGACCGCTCTGGCCGAGGTCGAGGCCGTGGCCGCCACCGACGCCAACCTCCTGCTCCCGATGCGGGAGGCGCTGCGGCGGGGCGCCACGTTGGGCGAGGTGAGCGACGCCCTGCGGAACGTCTTCGGCGAGTACCGCAGCTAGCCTCGGGACGAGTTGAGGACGCTCGCTGGCCCCTACGTCGTCGCCGCAGCCCTCCTAGCGCTGGGTGGCCTGTTCAAGGTGCGCCGGCCCGCGCCCACGGCCCGGGCCCTGCGCGCCGCCGGCCTGGCGCCACTGGCCCGGGCCGCCCGCCTGGTGGGGGTCGCCGAGGTGGCCGTCGGTCTTGGCGCGCTGGCCGTCGACAACGCCGTGCTGGCGGGCCTGGTCGCCGCCTTCTACCTGGGCTTCGCCGCCTTCGTGGGCCTGTCGCTCATCCGCCAGGCCCCGGTCGAGGACTGCGGGTGCTTCGGGGGCGGCGACTCACCGCCCTCGATCGTCCACCTCGTGCTCGACGGCGCCGCCGCCGCCGTTGCCGCCGCCATCGCCCTCGGCCCGGGTGGGATGAGCCTGCCCTCCGCTCTCGAGGGCCAGCCCCTTGCGGGCGTGCCCTTCCTCGCCCTGACCGTGGTCGTGGCTGGGCTGGCGTACGCCACGCTGGCCGTCCTCCCCCGCACCCTCGCCGCCCTGAAGCCGTGAGCAGCCTCGTCGCCTTCCAGGCCGTCGCCCTCGCCCTGCTCGCCGTCCTCGTCTTCGGGCTGCTGCGCAGCCACGCCGAGATCGTGCGCACCCTTCACCGCCTGGGGGTGGGCCTCGAGGAAGCCGACGGGTTGGGCGAGCAGCCGCTCCGCCTGTCCCCCACCCGAAGGATCCCGGCCGTCACCGCGTCCTCGGGGATCGACCTGACCGGGACCAACCCGGACGGCGAGCCGGTGACAGTCCCGGTCCGCCAGGCCGAGGGCGACACCCTGGTCGCCTTCCTGTCGAGCACGTGCAGCACGTGCTCCGAGTTCTGGCGAGCGCTGGGCCAACCCGCCGCCGACCTCGGCCTCCCGGCCGGGACCCAACTCGTCGTGGTCACCAAAGGCCCGGGCGAGGAGGACCGGCTCCGCATCCGCCAGCTCGCCCCTTCCGACCACCCCGTCGTCATGTCGACGGCGGCGTGGGAGGCCTACGGCGTCCCGGTGACGCCCTACTTCCTCCACGTCGACGGGTCGACGGGCGAGATCGTCGGCCAGGGGTCGGGCCACAGCTGGTCGCAGGTGGCGTCGCTGCTGGGACGGGCAGTGGGCGACGCCGGCGATCCGGCCGCCGCCGCCAGGTCCGGTACGGCGGGGCGCCGCGCCGGCCAGCGGGTCGCGGAGAGCGAGGCCGACGTCGACCGCAAGCTGCTGGCCGCCGGCATCACCCCCGGCGACCCCCG
>DASUXN010000192.1:0-2437 GCA_036377875.1 Acidimicrobiales bacterium | reverse complement strand
GCCGGCGAGCTGGGCCCCGTGGGCGGCCGTCCGTTCCTCCACGGCTTCACCGCCAGCCTCGTCCTGCTGTCACACACCGCTGATTAGCTGAGCATCTCCGCCGCTTCCCCCCCGGCTTCGCAGGCCCACGAAGGGAAGTGTTCGCCATGGACCACAGCAGGTGTGGTCAGCTGCGAACGGATCGGCTGTTCGCAGCGCAGCACGGGGTGATAGGCCGCCAGCAGGCGATTGCCGCCGGGCTCACGCCCCGCATGATCGAGTGGCGGGTCCACGAGGGAGCATGGCTGCCGGTGCACCGGGCCGTCTACCGCCTCGCGGGCGCACCGGCCACATGGCAACAGCGACTCATGGCGGCCACGTTGGCCACGGGAGGGGTGGCGTCGCACCGCTCGGCGGCTCGGCTCTGGGGGCTCGACGTCGCCGTCACCGACCGGCTCGACGTGATGGTGGTGGGAACGGGTGGGCGCAGCATCTCGAGGGTCGCTCTCCACCGCACGAGGTCCCTAGGCGGCCCCGATCGGGCGGTGCGGGAGGGGATCTCCTGTACCAGCGTCGCCCGGACGCTGGTCGACCTGGCGGCGGAGCTCGAATTCGACGACCTGGAGGCGGCGGTGGACTCGGCGCTGCGGGAGGGGCTGACGACCGTGAGCTACCTCGAGCGGTGGCTGCCGGCCCAGGGCCGGAACGGCACGGCGGTGTTGCGCGAGATCGTGAACGACCGCCGCGTCAACAGGCCCTTCGGCAGCCGGCGGGAGGCGCAGGTGAGCCGCATGCTGGTCGCGGCCGGCCTTCCACGGCCCGTGCCCCAGCACGAGCTGCGCGACGACCAGGGGCGCGTGGTGGCCAGATTCGACCTGGCCTGGCCGGCGTGGAGGGTGGCGGTGGAGTTCGCCAGCTACCGCCACCACTTCGGCCGGCAGGCGTGGCGGCACGACGCTTCCCGCGCCAACCGGGCCACTTCCCGGGGCTGGCGCATCCTCACCGCGACCGACCTCGACGTCGACGAAGGGTGCCGCCGGCTGGCCACGGACGTCGGCCGGGCACGTGCCGCGTAAGCTCACGAACAGCATGACCATCGACAACCCGCTGGTCGAGCCCACCGCCGATCGCGTCGCACCTCCGGCGGTGCTCGTGGTCTTCGGTGCCTCGGGTGACCTGACCAGCCGCAAGCTCATGCCCGCCATCGAGCATCTCTCCCTGCGGCGGTTGCTGCCGGCCGCCTTCGCAGTGGTGGGCGTGGCTCGCACCGAGATGGACGACGACGACTTTCGCGAGCGCATGCGCACGACCGTGGAGAAGATCGGGGGCGGCGGCGACGAGGCCCGCCACGTGTGGGATGCGTTCGCGGGCGCCTTCCGGTACGTGGCCGGCGACTACGGCGACCAGGACACCTACGACCGGCTGCGGGCCGTGCTCGACGAGCTCGACCGGGAGCGAGGCACGGGCGGGAACCGCCTGTACTACCTGGCCACGCCGCCCACCACCTTCCCGGTCATCGCCGAGCATCTGGGCATCGCCGGCCTCAACAAGCCGGAGCGAGACGAGGCCTTCGTGCGCATCGTCATAGAGAAGCCGTTCGGCCACGACCAGCAGTCGGCGGCCGATCTCGACACCGTCGTGCACCGGTCCTTCGACGAGTCGCAGGTGTACCGGATCGACCACTACCTGGGGAAGGAGACGGTCCAGAACGTCCTCGCCCTGCGCTTCGCCAACGCCATCTTCGAGCCCATCTGGAACCGGCGCTACGTCGACCACGTGCAGGTGACGGTGGCCGAGGCGCTGGGCGTCGGCCACCGGGGCAGCTTCTACGAGCAGGCCGGGGCGCTGCGCGACATCGTCCAGAACCACGTCATGCAGGTGCTGGCGCTGACCATGATGGAGCCGCCGGCCACCTTCGACCCCAACGCGGTACGCGACGAGAAGGTCAAGGCGCTGCGGGCCGTCAATCCCTTCACTCCCGCCGACGTGATGACCAACGTGGTGCGAGGCCAGTACCGCCGGGGCTGGGCTCAGGGCGAGGAGGTGGCGGGCTACCGCGACGAGGAGGGCGTCCACCCCCACAGCCTGCGGGAGACGTACGTGGCCATGAAGGTGGAGGTGGACAACTGGCGGTGGGCGGGGGTGCCCTTCTACGTCCGCACCGGCAAGCGGCTGCCCAAGCGGGTGACCGAGGTGGCCATGACCTTCAAGGACGTGCCCCACCTGCCGTTCGCGTCCGAGCAGGCCGAGGGGTTGGAGCCCGACGCCCTCGTGCTCCGCATCCAGCCCGACGAGGGGATCACGCTGCGGTTCGGCGCCAAGGTGCCGGGCCAGGCCTTCGAGGTCCGCACCGTCGCCATGGACTTCTCCTACGGCGCCGCCTTCCTCGAGGAGAGTGCCGAGGCCTACGAGCGGCTCCTCCTGGACGCCCTCGTCGGCGACCCCACGCTCTTCATCC
>DASUXN010000191.1:0-3990 GCA_036377875.1 Acidimicrobiales bacterium | reverse complement strand
GCAGCAGACCGCCCGTCCCCGGCCTGAGCGTCAGGTCGATGTCACGCCAACCCGAGGCGTCCTTGTAGCGGACGGGCCGTGTGGAGAGCACCAGCGTCTTGGTTCCGTCGTGGTTGCGGTGCAGAGCCTGGGTCGGGGTGGTGGATTCTTCGATCAGCGTCGAGCGGCTGGGGTCGAACGCGCTCGGACGTGCGGGGCGAGCGGTGTCGGCCTGATCGGTGTGCGGCGGAGGGTTGGAGAAGTCGCCCAGCGGCGTCTGGGGCTGGAGCCTGGGGCCAGGAGATGTGGGCATCGCGCCGACATTCCTGACGGGCGGGGGGGTGGGTTGCGCCGCTGCGGCCACGGGCACCGCCAGCGTTGCGACCATGGCGAGCGCGAAAACGACCACGAGCAAGGAGCTGCGCCTGCCCTTGCCGGCGTTCATCGTGAGGCTCCTGGGTTGTGTCCCAGCCGTCGCGGCAGGACCTCGCATTTTCATTGTCCATCGCCGCCGCGCCCTGCGGCAATGAGCCATTCGACCTATCTGAGATCCCCAGGGGGAGCAGAGGTTTGTGGTCGATGCTCAGCACGGCAATGCGACTTCGAGGGCCGTTGAGATCGATCGTCCCGGCACACTCCTCGCCGGCCGAGGCGGCGACGATGGGGCCGACAGCCGGCCGTCTCTTCCGTCCGTGGGATGTCTATCCGGTGTTGCGAAGGCCGTTGGCGATGCCGTTGACGGTCAGGAGCAGCGCCCGCCACAGCTCGGCGTCGGCCTTGTCGCTCTCACGGAGCCGGGCCAGCAGCGAGACCTGAAGGAAGCTGATCGGGTCGAGATAGGCGTTGCGGGTGTCGAGCGTGCGCTGGAGGAGGGGGTGGCGGTCGAGGAGGCGGTGCTGGCCGGTGAGGGAGAGCACCTCGTCGACGGTGCGGCGGTGCTCGTCCACGATGATGTCGAACAGGTAGTGGAGGGACGGATCGACCAGGCGCTCGACGTAGCGGCGGGAGATCTCGAGGTCGCTCTTGAACAGGACCATCTCGATGTTGGAGATGAACGTGCGGAAGAAGTGCCATTCGGCATACATGTCGGCCAGCTCGTCGGCGTAGCCGGCGGCGCGGGCGGCCTCGATGCCGGTGCCCACGCCGAACCAGCCGGGGACGACCTGGCGGGACTGGGTCCAGCCGAAGACCCAGGGGATGGCCCGTAGATCGGCAAGTCCCTTGTTGGCCGACTTGGGCCGGCGCGCCGGCCGGCTGCCGATGTTGAGGGCGGCCAGCTCCTCGACGGGTGTGGCGGTGCAGAAGTAGGCGGGCAGACCGGGATCGTCGACGAGGCGGCGGTAGGCGGTGCGGGCGGCCGAGGAGACGGCGTCCATCACCCCGTCCCAGCGGTCGAGAAGGTCGAGAGGCTGGCGCGACTCGCGGTGCAGGAGCGAGGCCTGGAGCACTGCGGCGGTGGCGACCTCGAGGTTGCGCCGGCCCAAGGCCGGCAGCAGGTACTTGTCGGAGATCACCTCGCCCTGCTCGGTGATCTTGATCGCACCGTCGAGCGTGCCGTAGGGCTGGGCCAGGATCGCCTCGCCCGTGGGGCCGCCGCCCCGGCCGACCGTGCCGCCCCGGCCGTGGAAGAGCCGAAGCAGGACGCCGTGGCTGCGCGCGACGTCCCGCAGCGCCCGCTGGGCACGGTGGATCTCCCACAGCGAGGTGGTGATGCCGGTGTCCTTGTTCGAGTCCGAGTACCCGAGCATCACCTCCTGCACGTGGCCCCGCAGGGCGACTATGCGGCGGTAGCCAGGGTCGGAGAGCAGGTCGTCGACGATCTCCCCGGCTTGGCGCAGCTCGTCGACGGTCTCGAGAAGGGGCACGAAGCCGATGCGGGCCACGTCGGTGCTGAGGTCGACGAGACCCGCCTCCCGGGCCAGCACGGCCGCGCCCAGGACGTCGTCCACCCCCTTGCACATCGAGATCACGTAACTCTCGATCGTCTCGTCGCCGAACCGGTCGAGGGCCTCACGCACGGTCTGGAACAGCTTGATCATGTGGGCCGCGTCGCCGGTCAGGCGCGTCGCGGGCGAGGTGAGCGGGCGGGGCGTGCGCAGCTCGGCCGACAGCAGAACTCGCCGTTCGGGCCGGGACAGCTGGCTGTAGCCCGTGTCCGACTTCTCCAGGCGGTCGAACAGCACGGCGAGGGCCCGGTGGATGAGCTCGGCGTGCTCCCGGATGTCCATGGTGGCCAGGGCCATGCCCGACGCGGCGATCACCCGGATGACCCGGTCGACCGCTCCCTGCGCCACCAGCTCACCCTGGTTCTCGAGCAGCGACGTGCGGATCAGGACGAGGTCTTCGAGCAGCTCGGCGGTGGAGGCGTACTCGAGCCCGGAGCGGGGCGGAGCGCCCTCCCGCAGCCGCCGACGGGTGTTGACCAGGCGCTGGAGGATGTACGAGCACTTGAGGCGGTACGGCTCCTCGGCGTTGAGCCCGCCCCACTGGGCGTAGACCTCGGGCAGCAGCGACCGGTCGGCGGTGAGGCTGGAGCGCAGCGCGGGCGAGATGTCGACGACTTTGGTGGAGCTGCTGAGGATGGACACGAGGCGCTCGACGGCGGCGGTGATGCCGCGGACCGCAGCCGCCCGCAGGGTCGAGAGCACATCCATCGTGACCTCGGGGGTCACGCTCGGGTTGCCGTCGCGGTCGCCGCCGACCCAGGTGCCGAAGCGCACCGGCCGGGCGTCGGGCCGGAGGGTGACGCCGAGGCGGCTTACGTGGGCGGCGAGGTCGTCCAGCAGGTCGGGCAGGACGTCGCTGTAGAGCTCTTCGAGGTAGAAGATGACCGAGCGGGCCTCCTCGGCGGGCGTGGGACGGTTGCGGCGCAGCTCGTCGGTCTGCCAGATGAGGTCGACGACCTCGGCCAGCTCCCGTTCGGCCCGGCGGCGGTCGTCGCTGGTGGCGCGGGGGTGCGAGCGCTGTTCGAGCAGCTCGGCGATCCGGCGGCGCTTGGTGAGCAGGGACTGGCGCACCGCCTCGGTCGGGTGGGCGGTGAGCACCGGGCGCAGCTCGAGGCGGGCCAGCACGCTCTCCAGCTCCCCGGTCGGGAAGCCGGCCTCGGCGATCTGGTCGACGACCTCGCAGAACGGGCCGCTCTCGCCCGCGGCCTCGAGGCGCTCGTCGGCCCGGTGGGTCTGCTCGGCGATGTTGGCGAGGTGGAAGAACGCCGAGAACGCCCGCACCAGGAACGTGGCGGTCGAGAGGTCGACGCCCGACAACAGGCGGTCGAGGTCGTCGGCCGTGGTGGGGGACGTAGTGTCCCGGGTCTCCTTGCTGAGCGTCCGCACCTGCTCCACCAGGTCGAACCGCTCCTGCCCTTCGTGCCGGCGCAGGCTGTCCCCCAGCAGCCCCCCGAGAAACCGGATGTCGCGGGCGAGCGCCGCCCCCCGGATGGAGGCGGCCTCGGGCGGGAGGTCGGCCTCCTCGAGGCGCGAGTGGGCGGCTTCGGTCATCGCGCCGCAAGCCTACGGGCGGGGGCGAAGGTCACCGTTGCGATCCAGCCATGGAACACCGCGGCGGGCAGGATCTCGGCCAGAGGGGCAATTGAGCGGCTCGACAGGTAGAACCCCACCGCGCAGGCGGCCACCTCGGCCCAGAACAGGGCGTAGGCGACGCGCCGCCACCGACCGGGGGGCTGGGCGGCGGCGAAGCGCCACATGAGAATGGGCAGCGAGGCGCCCAGCAGGAGGGCGAAGGTGGTGTGGACCTTGTGGGCGGTCCCGTTACCACCGATCGGCACGACGGCGGCCACGACCTGGCCGACCAGCCCGCCGAGCATGGCCGTCGAGAAGCCGCAGCCTACGGAAAAGTGATCGCGGACGTACTGGTGGAAGGCAGCCAGGAGGGCGGCGCCGACGAGGAGGCCGCCGCTGAACAGGACGTCCGAGCGGGGCCGGGTGCCCAGGTAGCTCAGGGGCTCCCCGCCCAGCAGGTCGAAGTTGGCGAGCCGCGATGCCAGGCCGAGCG
>DASUXN010000190.1:0-3454 GCA_036377875.1 Acidimicrobiales bacterium | reverse complement strand
CGCCCACCAGCATCTCGAGCCCGGCGTACTCCCGCTCCAGTGCGAACAGGTAGGCGAAGGCCTCCTGGTTGGTGAGGTGGGCCACGCCGGGCACTCGCAGGAGGTCGTCGGCGGTGCGGGGGAGCAGTTCGATGAACGCAGCCAGGCTGCCCGCCCGGGGCGGCGAAGGGTCGCTGCTCGCCAGATGGCTGAAGCACGACCTACGCAGCTCGTCGGCGGAGAAGCACTCCAGCAGTTCGTGGAGGGGGACGTTCAGCGCCCGGGCCACGGCCACGATGGCAAGTCCGCGGGTGCTCATCCGGGTGGGGAGCTGGTAGGGCTTGGCCCGGCTCTCCATCAGGGCGATCATCGCCACCGACACAGGACGCTGCGGGTCGAGCTCCGCCGTGCGGACGCTCAACCCCTCACGAGTGAGGTGTTCCCGCGCTCGGAGCCGCCGCAGCCGATCAGAGAGATGCTCGGATGCGGCCATGCGGGGGGCAGGCTACCAGTGGAAGCGTCGCGAATCGCGGAACTCTTACCGGGTCGTGACGCGAAAGTGGAGCCCCAAGAAAATTTCCTCCGTCCGGCCCGAGAGCCGGTCTTTGGTCGTCACCTCGGGACTCCAACGCTCATGATACGCACGGCCCCATCTACCGTCAAGGGACTTCGCGGGTGGCTCGCGGGGCGGCTAAAGCCCCCAGGCGGGCGCCTGTTCGAGTAGGAACCGGCTGACAGCCAGGCACCGGTCGAGCACCTCGCACAGCTGCTCCTCGCCCGCCAGCACCTGCGCCAACGAGACCTGCTCGCGGGCCACGACGGTCAGGCTGCGCTCGGGGGCGTCGGTGACGGAGCCGTAGGAGTCGATGGCCGAGACCTCGAGGGCCAGGTCGGGGCCGCTCACACCGGCCAGGTCGGTAGCCAGCACCAGCAGGTCGGGGCCGCTGGGCAGTGGCGGCAGGGCCCACGTGAAGATCAGCGGGAAGTGGTACTCGTCGGGCGGTTCCTCCTCTTCGGGGAGGTCGGCGACCACGTCCTCGAACGCCAGAAGCACCCGGGGCTCGACTTCCAGGGCGAGGTGGAGGTCGACGGGGCCACCACAGCCCTCCTCGGGGTGGAGGTCCACCTCCCACACCTGGCGGAGCGAGTAGGTCTCGACGAAGTGGCGCTCGTCGTGAACGTGGAAGCCGTGGTCGACGCCATGATCCTTCAGCTCGGCGACGAAGCCGGCGACGTCGATTGCGGCCACCCCAGGAGCGTAGGCGAGCCGGGCGAGGTGACCTTCGACCGGCAGTAGCGTCGCCGGGATGACCGACGAGGCCCTTCTCGACCTCCTGCGGGAGGCGGCGGGGGCAGTCCGGGGAGCGCTCGACACGGTGGAGGACTGGGGGCCGTCCGGCCGCAAGGTGGGCCAGTACTCCCTGGACCTCGCGGCCGACGCCGCCGCCCTTGAGGTGCTGGGACGGGCCGACGTCGGGGTCCTGAGCGAGGAGAGCGGCTTCCACCACCCCGAACGGGAGCTGTGGGTCGCCCTCGACCCGGTCGACGGCTCGACGAACGCCTCTCGGCGGCTGCCCTGGTTCGCCTCCAGCCTGTGCCTCCTCGACGGGGACGGGCCCCGCGTCGCCCTCGTCGTCAACCTCGCCACGGGCGACCGGTTCGAGGCGATCCGCGGCATGGGCGCCTGGCTGAACGACAACCCCATCCGGCCCACCGACTGCCCCACGCTGAGCCAGGCCGTGCTGGGCATCACCGCCTGCCCCCCGAGCCCGGTCGGTGCCCGCCAGCTGCGGGCCCTGGGGGCGGCCGCCCTCGACCTGTGCGCGGTGGCGGCGGGCTCGCTCGACGCCTACGTCGACTTCAGTCGTGGCTCGCACGGTCCGTGGGACTACCTGGCGGGCGTGCTCGTCTGCACCGAGGCCGGCGCTCACGTGGCCGAGGCCTACGGCCGGGAACTCGTCGTGCGGGGGCCTGAGGACCGGCGCACGCCCGTCGCCGCGGCCACGCCGTCGCTGCTCGACGAGGTCGTCGCCGCCCGAGCCGCGTTGCAATGAAAGGACCGGCGCGGGCGGGCGGTACCCCGCTGGAGCGTCTCGGGTACCGGGTATGGGGCCGGCTGCCCGTCACTCTCCGCCTGTTCGCCGTTCGCCGCATGACGCCGTCGTTCTCGGTAGGCGCGATCTGCGTCATCGAGCGGGCCGACGGGGCGCTCCTGCTGATCCGCCACAGCTACAAGCCGGCCTGGGGGTTCCCGGGCGGGTTCCTCAAGCGCGGGGAGTCGCCGCACGACGCCGCTCGCCGGGAGACCCGTGAGGAAGTGGGGGTGGACGTCGTCCTCGACGAGCCCCCTACGGTCGTGGTGGAGGCCGGTGTTCGCCGGGTGGACGTCATTTTCACCGGACGGTCAGCGGGTGGGTCGGCCGAGGATTCGCCCTCACCCCGGTCTCCGGAGATCCTGGAGGCGAGGTGGTTCCTGCCAACCGAGCTCCCCGAACTGCAAGAGGAAGCGGTGAGCGCCCTGGTCGAGCTGGGACGGTCCCACCGCCCCGGACTCTCGTCCTAACGGGTCGGCAGCTGGCCCACCGCCACGGGCGTCGACGGGTGGCGCAGCTTCGAGAGAGCTTTCGCCTCGATCTGCCGCACCCGCTCCCGGGTCACGGCGAACTCCTTGCCCACCTCGTCGAGGGTGCGAGGACGTTGGCCGCTCAGTCCGAAGCGCAGCTCCAGCACCCGCTGCTCGCGGGTGTTGAGCGTGGTCAGCACCTCGCGCAGCTCGCGCAGCTCGACGGCCGCCACCGCCGCCTCGGCCGGAGCTTCGACGGTCGGGTCGACAAGGAAGTCGACCAGCTCGGCGTCGTCGTCCCCCACGTGGGCGAACAGCGACACCGGGTCGGGCGCCACCCGCTGGGCTTCGATGACCCGGGAACGCGGCAGCCCACTGTCCTGGGCGATCTCGTCGACGGTGGGCTCGCGCCCGAGCGCACGGAAGAGGTGGGCCGTCGCTCGCTGCACCTGGCTGACGGTCTCGACCATGTGGACGGGTACTCGGATCGTCCGTCCCTTGTCGGCGATGGCACGGGTGACGGCCTGGCGTATCCACCACGTGGCGTATGTCGAGAACTTGAAGCCTTTGCGGTGATCGAACTTCTCGACCGCCCGCATCAGGCCCAGGTTCCCCTCCTGCACGAGGTCGATGAGAGGAATGCCCGAGGCCTGGTAGCGCTTGGCGATCGACACGACCAGGCGGAGGTTGGACTGGATGAACCTCTGCCTCGCGGCCCGGCCCGCCTCGACGCGCGCCGAGTCTTCACCATCGCCTCGCCCGTCTTTGATCGCCGCCTCGGCCGCCCGGCCGTCGAGGATCGCCTGGGCCAGCTCCGTCTCTTCTCGAGCCGTGAGCAGAGCGTGCCCGCCGATCTCGTGGAGATAGCGCCGCAACAGCTGGTCGACCGACTCTCCACGGCTGGGGGCCATC
>DASUXN010000189.1:0-3359 GCA_036377875.1 Acidimicrobiales bacterium | reverse complement strand
GGGCGCAGGGCGGCCGCCCGCTTGGCCAGCGTGACGGCGCTGAGGCCCCTGAAACGGGCCCTGATCGGCTCGTCAGCAGTCAGGACGACGTGACGGAGCTGGTTCAGGGTGGCGATGCGCTCGTCGATGGCCGAGCGGCGGGCGACCATGAGGACCCTGATCGCCTCGACGTTGCCGTTGCGGGCCTTGGGCAGGCCGGCGGCCGTTCCCGACAGGGCGGCCCGTGCGGCAGCCACGGCATCGAGGTGTCAGCCGTCACGGAATTCCCGCGTTGAGCCGTTTCTCCGTCACGTAATTCCCTGACCTGCCGTCACGGAATTCCCTCGACCGCCGTCAAGGAATTCCCTGACGCTGGCAGGTCCACCGCTCCGGCCGCAGGTCCGTTGAGCATCCCCCTCGTCCACGACGAGGAGGGCGAGTGGCAAGGAGAGCGATCAGGGTGGTTGACGTTGTCGAGATCCTCGTGCACTGGCACGTGGGACGGCGTATCGGCGAGCTGTGCTCGTCGTTGCGGGTGGACCCCAAGACGGTGCACAAGTACACGGCCCCGGCCATCGCCGCCGGGTTCGTCCCCGGCGGCCCGCCGCTGTCGGTGGAGCAGTGGTCGGCGCTGGTGGCCGAGTGGTTCCCCGAGCTGGTGGACCGGTCCCGGCGCCAGCCCACTTGGCCGGAGATCGAGCCGCACCGGGAGCGGGTCAAGGGCTGGCTCGGGGAGGTGACGGTGGCCACCATCCACCAGCGCCTGCGCGACGACCACGGCCTGGCGGCGTCGGAGTCGTCGCTGCGGCGGTTCATCTGGGCCAACTTCGACGCCGAGGTGGCCCGGGCCGCGGTGCGGGTGCTGCGGGACACGCCCCCGCCGGGCGAGGAGGCACAGGTCGACTACGGGCTCCTGGGCCGCTGGCTCGACCCGGTGGCCGGGCGCATGCGCCGGGTGTGGGGCTTCGTCATGGTGCTGACGGCCTCGCGCCTTCTGTTCCTGCGCCCGGTGCTGCGCATGGACGAGCTGTCGTGGGTCGAGGCGCACGTGCTGGCGCTGGAGTTCTTCGGGGGTTCCCCCCGGCGGATCGTGCCGGACAACCTCAAGGCGGGCGTGGTGAAGCCCGATCTCTACGATCCGCTCATCAACAGGGCGTTCGGCGAGTTCGCCGCCCACTATGGGTGCCTCGTCGACCCCGCCCGGGTCCAGAAGCCAAGGGACAAGGCCACCGTCGAAAGACACGTTCCCTATGCCCGGGACTCGTTCTTCGCCGGCCGGTCGGGAGAGTTCGAGTCATTGGTGGCCATGCAGGCCGACGCCGTGCGGTGGAGCGGCGAGGTCGCCAACCGGCGCCAGTGCCGGCCGCTGCAGCGCGTCGCCCCCCAGGTGGTGTTCGACGCCGAGGAGCGCGATGCCCTGCTGGCGCTCCCCCGTGACCCCTTCGAGCTGGCCCGCTGGTCGACACCCAAGGTCAACCCCGACATCCACATCAAGGTGGGCGCCGCCCTCTACTCGGTGCCCTGGGCCCACATCGGCAAGGTCGTCGACGCCCGCGAGGGCGCTCGCACCGTGACGGTGTTCCTCGACGGCAAGCTGATCAAGACGCATCCCCGCGTTGAACGGGGGAAACAGACCGACCACGCCGACTACCCGCCGGAGAAGATCGCCTTCTTCATGCGCACCCCGGCGTGGTGCCGGCGCAGGGCCGCTGAGCTGGGCGAATCGGTGGCCGCCGTGGTGGCCGCCCTCATGGAGGTGAATGCCCTCTATCGCCTGCGCCAGGCCCAGGGGGTCGTCGGCCTCGCCGAGAAGCACGGGCCCGAGCGACTGGAGGCGGCGTGCCGGCGGGCGCTGGCGGTGGGCGACCCGTCGCTCAAGACGGTGAGGGGGATTCTCGTCGCAGGCACCGAGCACGACGGTGAGCAGAGCACCGACGTGCCCCCGTCGGCGCCGGCCCACCTGCACGGGCCCCAGGCCCTGTTCGGCACCGAGGCGGCGGGGTGAACGCCGGCCACCTCGAGGACGCGCTGCGGGCGCTGAAGCTGTTCGGGATGCTCGACACGCTTCCCACCCGCCTGGCCCAGGCCACCGCCGGCGAGCTGGGTCACGTCGAGCTTTTGCACGTGCTGTGCACCGACGAGGCGGCCCGGCGCGACGCCACCGGGCTGGAGCGGAGGCTCAAGGCGGCCCGATTCGAGCAGACGGCCACCGTCGAGCAGTTCGACTTCTCGTTCAACCCCAAGATCCCCGCTGCGATCATCCGGGACCTGGCCACGCTGCGGTTCGTGGAGGCGGGCGAGTCGGTGATCCTGCACGGGCCCGTGGGCGTGGGGAAGTCGATGATCGCCCAGGCCCTCGGCCACACCGCTTGCCGGCGGGGCCACAGCGTCAGCTTCACCAAGACGTCCCGGCTGCTCGCCGACCTGGCCGGTGGCCACGCCGACCGGAGCTGGGAGACGCGCCTGCGCCGGTGGGCCCGGCCGACGATCCTCATCCTCGACGACTTCGCCATCCGCGACTTCACCCTGACCCAGGCCGACGACCTCTACGAGCTCGTGACCGAGCGAGCGGGAAAGCCGGCGATCTTCACCGCCAACCGCCAGGCCTCGGACTGGTACTCGCTCTTCCCCAACCCCGTCGTGGCCGAGTCGATCCTGGACCGCATTGTGAACTCCGCCCACCACGTCCACATGGACGGCCGTTCCTACCGGCCCAACCGCCGGCCCGGGGCCAAGGGAACGAAGTGAGTGGCCGCACGTGCGCCGCGCCGGGCTGCGACAACCCGGTGGTCCGCCGACCGGGCCGGCGTGGCCGACCGCCCATCTACTGCTCGCTGACGTGCCGCCCGTCGCGAAAGGGCCCGGCCGCAGAGATCCGCGTCGAGGTCGACCAGGGCGAGAGCGACGACGGCGGCGCGGGACGCGTCTGGACCGTGACCGTCCGTCGTGGACGCCGCAGCGTCGTGGTCGGCCGGGACCTCGGGCGCTTCAGTGCGACCCTCCTCGCCGATGACCTACGAGCGGTGCTTCACCCGCGCTCCCGGCAGGAAGGAGACGCGATCGACTAGACCCTTTCTCACGCTGGAGTAGGGAATTCCGTGACGGCGGGGCCAGGGAATTTCGTGACGGTCGACAGGACCACGCCCATGGCCCCCGCCCCCACCACGTCGGCCACCGCCCGCTGGCACAGGGCGTAGTCCTCGGTGCGCACCACGGCGGCGTCGAGGTCGAGGAAGTGCCGGCCCATCAGTCGGTGACCAGCCCCAGCAGCGAAACGGGACGGGGCGGCGTCGCCTGCGCCCCGGCTTCGGTCACGACCACCGTGGGCTCGGCGTCGGCGATGGCGGTGGCCGGCGACAGGCTGTAGCGGGCCAGGCGGG
>DASUXN010000188.1:0-13622 GCA_036377875.1 Acidimicrobiales bacterium | reverse complement strand
CTGGCGGAGAGCTTCAACGAGGTCGCGGTGCAGCTCGCCAAGGCGCGGGAGGCGGAGCAGGCCTTCCTGCTCTCGGTCAGCCACGAGCTGAAGACGCCGCTGACCGCGATCCGCGGCTACGCGGAGGGGCTCGGCGAAGGTGCGCTGCCGGCCGACGAGGCGGCGGCGACGATCGTCAGCGAGTCCCGCCGGCTGGAGCGGCTCGTCCAGGACCTGCTGGAGCTGGCCAAGCTCGACGCCCGGCGCTTCTCCCTCGACGTGCGTCCCACCGACGTGGGCGAGGTGGTGGCCGACACCGCCGAGGGCTTCCGGCCGGCGGCCGAGCGGGCGGGGCTGACGCTGGACGTGCGGGTCGAGCGGGGCGTCCCGGCTGCGTCTGCGGATCCCGACCGCCTGGCCCAGGTGGTTTCCAACCTGGTCGAGAACGCCCTGAAGTACGCGGCCACGTCGATCACCGTCGGGGCGAAAGCCGGCGAGCTGTGGGTGGAGGACGACGGGCCCGGCATCGGGGCCGACGACGTGGCCCATGTGTTCGAGCCGTTCTACACGTCGTCCCGACCGGCGGCCCGGGAGGTGGGGACGGGGCTGGGGCTGGCCATCGTGCACGAGCTGGTGGAGGCCATGGGCGGGACCGTGCGGGCCGAGGCCGGCGCGGGCGGCGGCACCGGCGTGGCCGGCCTGCGTGGGCCGAACGCCGTGGCCGGCCTGCGTGGCCCGAACGCCGTGACCGGCACCCGGATGGTGGTGACGCTGCCCTCAGCCCGGGCAGTTGGGTAGGCCGAGCGACATCCGGTTGCCGTCGATCACGGCATCGGCCACCGCCGGCCCGGGAGCGGTGCAGCGCATGCGGAACGAAGCCCGCCCGGAGGCGTCGGTCGTGGCCCGGTCCGGTCCCTGCAGGCTGAGACCGGCTCCGACTGTCACTTGCACCGACAGCCCCGGCTTGGAGACGCCCTGGATCGTCCCCTGGTCGGTGACCGCCCCGGCGTAGACCTGCACCGTCACGGTGAACGACTCCTCGGCCGGCAGCTGCTCGACATCCCGGTCGACCCGGATGGTCACGTCCGACACCCGGGTCAGGCGCAGGTCGACGGTCTTGGTCTCGTCGGCGGCCAGGAAGAAGACCTCGGGGGTGGTCAGGGCCAGGTCGGGCGCCTTCCACGCCCGAAGGCGGTAGCTGCCGCCCCGGATGGAGGGGAGGGCGAAGCGGCCGTCGCCCGCCACCACGTCGACCGACGCCACCTCGTCGTCCACCAGACGCTCGATCCGGACCGACGCGCCCTGGACCAGTCCCTGCGGACCGTTGACCGCGCCCTCGATACGGGCGCCGCCCGGGCCGAGATCGGTGGGGACGGTAGTGGTCGTTCGCGGAGGCCGAGGCATGGTCGTGGTCGTGACCGCCGGGAGGGTCGTCGTCGTCTCGATGGTGGTCTCGACGACCTGGGTGCTGGTGGTGGGGGCGGGCGGCTCGTCGTCGTCCCCGCCGCAGGCGGCGGCCACCAGGGCGAGGGCGAGCGCCGCTCCTGCCAGCCGCGGGCGGGCCACCGAGGTCAGCGGACCAGGGGCAGCGGCTCGACCCGGGCCGGGGCGGATCCGCCGTCCCACGCCACGGTGACCTCGGCCGGCGGCGTCACCGCCCGGCGCACATAGCCCAGGGCGACGATCCCGAGTCGAGGCGACCGGGCCACGCTCGTGAGCCGGCCCACGTCCTTGCCCTCGCCGCTCCGAACGGCCGCTCCCGCGGGCGGCGCGTCGTCGCCGCTCACGATCACGCCCCGCAGCTTGCGGGGGACGTTGCCCCCGCGGGAATCGATGCGGGCCACCAGCTCCTGGCCGGTGTAGCAGCCCTTGGTGAAGCTCACCGTCTGGTCGACCACACCCGCCTCGGCCGGGATCGTGCTCTCGTCCATCTCCGAGCCCATGACCGGGATGCCGGCCTCGATGCGGACCGCCTCGTAGGCGTCCAGCTCGCACAGCGGGACGGCGTCGGGCGGCTCGGGCGCATCCCCCACCAGATCGGCGCCGGGCAGGCCCGGCCAGTCGGCCACGACCACCGTGCCCGCCGCCCCTCCCGACGTCACCGCCTCGTGGGCCCGCGGGCCGCGCACGGCCAGGCAGCGCCAGTCGAGGGGCGTCACGTCGGCCTTGACCCGCAGCTTGAAGCGGTTGAGACGCTCGACGACGACCGGACCGAAGCCCGCGTCCGTCTCCACCACGAACCGGTCGGCCGACTGCCGGAGGACCCGTACGAAGGCGACCAGCTTGCCCTGGGGCTGGAGGAGAAGGGCCCACGTGGAGTGGCCGTTGTCGATGTCGACGTCCTGGGACAGCTGGCCCTGGAGGAACGACAGGGCGTCGGGACCGTCGACGACCAGGAAGTCGCGGGGCAGCCACACCGCGCCGGCGTCGTTGCGGAAGGCGTCGTAGTCAGACATGGATGCGGCTCGCTCTCATCCGGCGCGCCGCGGGAACGGCGCTGAGCAGGGCGGCGGCCTTGTTGCAGGACTCCTCGTACTCGGTCTCGGGCACGCTGTCGGCCACCACGCCCCCGCCCGCCTGCACCGACGCCTGGCCGTCAGGGGTGACGAGCATGGTGCGGATGGCGATGGCAGTGTCGAGGTTGCCGGAGAAGTCGAAGTAGCCGACGACGCCCCCGTACGGGCCCCGCTTGGTGGGTTCGAGGGCGTCGATGATCTCCATGGCCCGCACCTTGGGCGCGCCCGACACGGTGCCGGCCGGCAGCGTGGCCCGCAGCACGTCGATGGGACCCAGGCCCTCCGCGAGCTGACCCGACACCTGGGAGGTCAGGTGCATGACGTGGGAGTAGCGCTCGAGCACCATCTGCTCGTCGACCTGCTCGGTGCCGAACTGCACGACCCGCCCGACGTCGTTGCGGGCCAGGTCGAGCAGCATCACGTGCTCGGCGATCTCCTTCGGGTCCTCGCGGAGCTCCCCCGCCATGCGTCGGTCGTCGGCGTCGGTGCGGCCCCGTCGGCGGGTGCCGGCAATGGGCCGGCTGATGACCCGGCCGTCGAGCAGCTGCACCATGGGCTCGGGCGACGACCCCACGATGGCCACCTCGGGGTGGCGTAGGAAGTACATGTACGGGCTGGGGTTGACCTGGCGCAGCGCTCGGTAGAGGTCGAACGGCAGGGCCTCCAGGTCGAGGTCGAACCGCTGCGACGGCACGACCTGGAAGATGTCGCCGGCGGCGATGTGCTCCTTGGCCGTCTCCACCGCCCGGCAGTACGCGTCCCGGCCGACGGTGGAGCGCACGTCGGGCAGCGGGTCGGACGGGTCGGGCGGCTCGGCCGGCACGTAGGGAAGGGGCCGGCCCAGGTCGGCGGCCAACTCGTCCACCCGGGCTGCGGCCCGGTCGTAGGCCGCGTCCAGCTCGGCGTCGGTGGCGGTGGCGGCGCCGCCACCCGGGACCAGCACGTTGTCGACGAGGAAGACCCGCTGGCGCAGGTGGTCGAAGGCGGCCACCGTGCCGATCACCGACAGCACTGCGTCGGGCCGGCCCAGGTCGTCGGGAGGGACGTTGGGGAGGCGTTCGACCTCCCTCACCACGTCGTAGCCGAGGTAGCCGACCACGCCGCCGTGCAAGGGTGGCAGCTCGGGCACGGTGGGCGCCCGGTACCCGGCCAGGAGGGCCTCGACCGCAGCCAGCACGCCCTGGTCGGTCGGGATGGGCACCGCCGGGGCGTCGCCCTGGAGGGTGATGTGGCCGTCGCGGGCGACCAGGACGAGGGCGGGGTCGCGTCCGACGAACGAGAACCGGCCCCACCGCTCCCCGTGCTCGACGGACTCGAGCAGGAAGCTGCAACTGCGTTCGGGCACGCAGCCGGGCGTGTCGTCGGGCGCGAGCTTGAGGAAGGCCGAGACCGGCGTCTCCAGGTCGGCGGCCAGCTCCCGCCACACGGGAACGACCGTGTGCTCCCGGGCCAGGGCCCGGAACTCGTCCCTACTGGGGCGCAGCATCAGCCGGAGTGAACGACCGGTAGAAGCACGTGCGCTCGCCGGTATGGCAGGCGCCGCGACCCTCCTGCTCGACCACCAGCAGGATCGTGTCGCCGTCGCAGTCGTAGTACGCCTCACGCACGAACTGGCGGTCGCCCGACGTCTCGCCCTTGCACCAGTACTCCTGCCGGGACCGGCTCCAGAACCACGTGCGACCGGTCTCCAGGGTGCGGACCAGCGAAGCCTCGTTCATCCACGCCAGCATGAGCACCGCCCCCGTCGACTGCTCCTGCACGATGGCGGGCACCAGGCCGTCGGCGTTGTAGGTGACGGCCGCCAGAGCCGTCGAGTCGGCGCCGAGTGGGGTCGCGGTGGGCACGACCGCCATGGTAGGCGGGTCGATCACCGTCTTTCCGTAGGGCCGGCGGCGATGGCGCCGGGGCGGGCCCGCGTAGCGGCCCGCCAGCTAACAGGGCCGGACAGGGACGCCGGCGGCGGCGAGGTGGGCCTTGGCGTCGCGCACGGTGTGCTCGCCGAAGTGGAAGATGGATGCCGCCAGCACGGCGTCGGCGCCCCCCTTGACCGCCCCGTCGACCAGGTGGTCGAGCGAGCCCACTCCCCCGCTGGCGATAACGGGCACGCCCACCGCTTCGACCACGGCCCGGGTCAGTTCGAGGTCGAAGCCGGCCCGGGTGCCGTCGCGGTCCATGGACGTGAGCAGGATCTCTCCCGCCCCCCGCCGCTCGCACTCGACGGCCCACTCCACGGCGTCGCGGCCCGTCGCCGTCCGCCCGCCGTGGGTGTACACCTGCCCGGCCAGGGCGTCGACGGCCACCACCACGCACTGGGCCCCGAACTCCCGGGCCAGCTCCTCGACCAGCTCGGGCCGGTCGACGGCGGCGGTGTTGACTCCGACCTTGTCCGCCCCTGCCCGCAGGAGGCGGCGGGCGTCGTCGACGGAGCGGATCCCGCCGCCCACGGTGAAGGGGATGAACACCTCCTCGGCCGTGCGCCGGGCCACGTCGACCATCGTGTCGCGGGCATCGGACGAGGCGGTGATGTCGAGGAAGACGACTTCGTCCGCCCCCTCGGCGTCGTAGCGGGCGGCCAGCTCGACGGGATCGCCGGCGTCGCGGAGGTCCACGAAGTTCACCCCCTTCACCACCCGGCCGCGATCGACGTCGAGGCAGGGGATCACGCGGACGCTGCGCACGCGGCCACCGCCTCCCCGATCGTGAAGACGCGATCGTGCAGGGCCTTGCCCACGATGGCGCCGGCCAGGCGGCGGGGCGGCCGTCCCGCGGTGAGCGAGGCCAGCGCCTCGATGTCGGCCAGCGATCCCACGCCGCCCGAGGCGATCACGTCGAGCGATGTCGCCTCGAGGGCGGATGCGAACGTGTCGAGGGCGGGGCCGGCGAGGGTGCCGTCCCGCTCGATCTCGGTCAGGACGACGGCGGCCACCCCGGCGTCCTCGTACCGGGCCAGCAGATCGGCCACCGACCGGCCCGTGCGCTCGGTCCACCCCCGCACCGCCACCTCGCCGGCCCGGGCGTCGAGGCCCACCGCCACGGGGTGGTCGGCGGCCAGCTCCCGGACCAGCTCGGGCTGCTCCACCGCGGCCGTGCCCAGCACGACCCGCTCCACGCCTGCCGCGAACAGGGCCTCGGCCGAGGCCTGGTCGCGCACTCCCCCGCCCGCCTGCACGGCCACGCCCAGGGGGCGCACCGCCTCGGCGATGGCCGCCACCACGGGCCGGTTCACCGGCTCGCCGGTGCGGGCGGCGTCGAGGTCGACCACGTGGACCCACCGCACCCCCGCTCCCGCGAACCCCGTCGCCACCGCCACGGGGTCGGTGCCGTAGGCCGACTCCCGCCCGTAGTCGCCCTGGTACAGCCGCACGCAGCGGCCGTCCCGCAGGTCAATGGCGGGATACAGATCGAACAAAGTTCTCGAGCAGCTTGAGCCCGGCGGCCCCCGACTTCTCGGGGTGGAACTGGGTCGCCCACAGCCGGTCCCGCTGCACGGCAGCCACCACCGCCCCGCCGTAGTCGCAGGTGGCCACCACGTCTGCGGACGGCTCGGGGGCGTAGGAGTGGACGAAGTAGACCCACGTAGGGTCGTCCATGTCGTCGAAGAGGGGCGAGTCGGCCCGAACCACGTCGAGCACGTTCCACTGCATCTGCGGCCGCTTCACGCCCTCGGGCAGCAGCCGGACTCCCCCCGGGAGGACCCCCATGCCCTTCACGTCGGGGTCCTCCTCGGACCACTCGTAGAGCATCTGCATCCCGACGCAGATCCCGAGGAAGGGCTTGCCCCGGGCGATGGCGCCGAGCGCGGCGGTTTCCAGCCCCGACTCCCGCAGCGCGTCCATGCAGCGGCCGAACGCCCCCACTCCCGGCAGAACGACACCATCGGCGGCGTCGACGGCGCACGGGTCGGCGGTGAGTACGGCGTCGGCCCCCACCTTCTGCAGCGCCTTCTCGGCGGAGCGGAGGTTGCCGATCCCGTAGTCGAGGACGGCGATCAGAGCTGGCCTTTCGTCGACGGCACCGCGCCGCCCGCGTTCTCGACCCGGACCGCGTCCCGCAGGGCCCGGGCCACGCCCTTGAACGAGGCCTCGAGGATGTGGTGGTTGTTCCTGCCGCTGATCATGCGCACGTGGAGGGTGAGGGCGGCCGACGTCACGAAGGCCCGCCAGAACTCCTCGGCCAGCTGGGGATCGAAGGGCGGGTTGCCCAGGGCCTCGCCGCCGGGGTCGACGTCGTAGTGCAGGTAGGGGCGTCCGGAGAGGTCGAGGGCGACGTCGATCAGCGCCTCGTCGAGGGGCAGCGTGATCGACGCGAACCGGCGGACGCCCGCCTTGTCGCCCAGGGCGTCGCGCAGGCACTCGCCCAGCACGATGCCCACGTCCTCCACGGTGTGGTGGGCGTCGACGTCCAGGTCGCCCTCGGCGATCAGGTCGAGGTCGAACCCGCCGTGGCGGCCGAGCTGGGCCAGCATGTGGTCGAAGAAGGGCAGGCCCGTCGACACGGTGACCGCCCCCGAGCCGTCGAGGTCGAGCGTGACCTCGATCTTCGTCTCCTTGGTGGCCCGCGAGCGGGTGGCCTGGCGGATGGCAGTCGTCATGGGAGGACCTCCCGAAGGGCGGCGAGGAAGGCGTCGTTCTCGGCGGGGGTGCCCACCGTCACCCGCAGGCAGCCGGCCAGGCGGGGCCACGACGAGCAGTCCCGCACCAGCACCGACCGCTCCACCAGGCCCTTCCACACCTCGGCCGCTTCCACCGCAAGCGGCCGGAACAGCAGGAAGTTGGCGCCCGACGGCCACACTTGCACCGCGAGCCCGCCCAGGGCGGTGGACAGCCGCTCCCGCTCGGCCACCACTGCCGCCACCCGGGCCGCCATCTCGGTCTCGTAGCGCAGGGCCAGCCGGCCCGCGATCTGGCTGGCGGCGTCGAGGTGGTAGGGCAGCAGGACCGACTCGCACGCCTCCACCACCTCGGCCGGCGCGACCAGGTAGCCCAGCCGCAGCGCGGCCATCGACCACGTCTTGGAGTACGTGCGGGTGACGGCCAGGGGCAGGTCAGGGTCGTCGGCCAGCAGGCTCAGCGCCGACCACGGCGCGAACTGGGCGTAGGCCTCGTCCACGATCACCAGGCCGGGCGCCATGTCGAGCACCGCCTCGACCACCTCCCGCGGCTCGACCAGGCCGGTGGGGTTGTTGGGCGTACACAGGAAGGTGAGCGCGGGGCGGGCCTCGTCGATCACCCGCCGGACCTCGTCGAGGTCGAGGGTGAAGTCGGCGCCCCGCTCGCCAATCACCACGGCCGTGCCGCACACCCGGGCGATGTGGCTGTGCAGGGCGTAGGTCGGCTCGAACACGGCCGCCGTCCGCCCCGGGCCCCCGTAGGCGAGGCACAGGGCCTGGAGGACCTCGTTCGAGCCCTTGGCCGCGATGACGTGGGAGGGGTCGACACCGTGGGAGGCGGCCAGCGCGGCCCGCAGCGGCCGGGCCCGCCGGTCGGGGTAGCGGTTGAACGGAACGGTGGCCAGCTCGGCCAGGAACGCCTGGCGCCAGCCATCGGGGGGAGGGAAGGGCGACTCGTTGGTGTTGAGTCGCACGTCCACGTCGATCTGGGCGGAGTGGTAACCGGCGACGAGGGCGAGGTCGTCCCGGATCGGGGGCAGGCTCACCGGCCCGTGTCCCGCAGCCGGACAGCCTGGGCGTGGGCGGCCAGGCCCTCGGCCTCGGCGATGGCGGCCACGTGCGGCGCCACCCGGGCCAGGGCGGCGGCATCCAGGGTCACCGAGTGGATGGTGCGGAGGAAGTCGTCCACCCGCAGGCCGCTGGAGAACCGGGCCGAGCCGAACGTGGGCAGCACGTGGCTGGGGCCGGCCAGGTAGTCCCCCACCGAAGCCGGGGCCCACGGCCCGCAGAAGACCACTCCGGCGTGGCGCACCAGCCCGAGGAGTTCCTCAGCGCTCTCGCACATCAGCTCGAGGTGCTCGGGGGCGATGAAGTTGGCCACCGCCACGGCCGCCTCGGGCGAGTCGACGACCACGGCGTAGCCGCCGCTGCGCAGCGTCGCCTCGATGTCCTCCCGGCGGGGGGCGTCGGCCACGAGCCTGGCGACCGCTTCCGACACGTCGTCGGCCACCTGCTCGTCCCACGTCACGAGCCAGGCCAGGCCGTCGGGGCCGTGCTCGGCCTGGACGATCACGTCGATGGCGGCGCAGTCGACGGGCGCCGACCGGTCGGCCACGACCACGACCTCGGACGGGCCCGCGAACCCGGCGGGGACTCCGACCACACCCTCGCCCAGCACCTCGCGCTTGGCCACCGCCACGTACACGTTGCCGGGGCCGACGATCACGTCCACCGCGGGGATCGACTCGGTGCCGTAGGCCATGGCTCCCACCGCCTGGGCCCCGCCGATCCGGTAGACCTCGTCCACGCCGGCGATGGCGGCCGCGGCCAGGGTGACGCTCGGCACCCGCCCGTCGCTCAGGGGCGGGACGCACAGCGCCACGTCGGGCACTCCTGCCACCCGGGCGGGGATGGCGGTCATCAGGACCGTCGACGGGTAGCGGGCCCGCCCTCCGGGCACGTAGCAGCCGGCCCGGTCGACGGGACGGCGCATCTCCCGCACCACGATCCCCCCCCGCTCGTGAGGCGTGGCCGTCCAGGCGTCGAACTGGTGGCGGTGGTACGCCTCGATCGAGGCGGCCGCCGCCTCCAGCGCCTCCCGCAGGGGCGCCGGCAGGGCGTCGAGGGCGGCCTTCAGGTCCCCCGCCGGTACGAGCAGGTCGCCGAGGACGACCCGGTCGAAGCGCTCCGTGTACTTGCGCACCGCCGCGTCCCCACCCGCCCGGACGTCGGCGAGGATCTTCCGCACCGCCTCGACCGGCTCGGTGTCCCCCGCGCCCGGGCGCGGCAGGCGGCCCCGCACGTCCGTGCCGCATCCCCGCAGGTCGAGCCTGGTCAGCATCCAGTCGATCGTACAAGGGCATCTGAGGTGCCCATCTGGGATAAACCAAGGGCCATGGACGGTGCCGCCAGCCCCAAAGCCGAACTGTCGTCGATCGCAACCGCGCTCGACGACCTGTCCAAGCGGGTGACCGGGATCGCCGAGCGTTCCGAGGGCACCGACCTCGACTGGCTGACCACCGACCTCTACGAAGCGGAGCGTGCGCTGGGCCAGGCCCGGCGCCGGTTGGCCCGGGTGGGCGAGCGCCTTCGAACCTCTCCCGTACGCGACTGACGGCGCCCCGAAGGGCGCCGTCAGCGGGCGGTCCGGGCGGCGGAACCCGGGAAACCGCCTCCTGGGACCGGGTGGCGGGAACCCGAATCCCTGTTGATCTCAACGTTAGCTGTTATCGGAACGTTCCACCTGTTGCTGCGCCACAACGGGAAGCCGTGACGAGGGACAGAAATCATTCAGGATACAGATCTCGCACCGTGGTTTGCGGGCCAGGCAGACCTGGCGCCCGTGCAGGATCAGGCGCAGGCTCAGGGCGCCCCGTTCCGCGGCGGGCACGAGGGCGTTGAGCTCCATCTCCACCTTCACCGGGTCGTCCTCGGTGGTGAGCCCGAGGCGGCGGGAGAGCCGGCCCACGTGGGTGTCGACGGGGAGGCCGGGAAGCCCGAACCCCACGCTGCGCACCACGTTGGCCGTCTTGCGGCCCACGCCCGGGAGCGTGACCAGGTCCTCCATGGCCGATGGGACCTCGCCGCCGAAGCGCTCATCGACGGCAGCCGCCATGGCGACGAGGCTCCTGGTCTTGGCCCGGAAGAAGCCGGTGGGGAAGATGATCCGCTCCACGTCGGCGGGGTCGGCGGCGGCCAGGTCGGCGGGCGTGGGGTAGGCGGCGAACAGGGCGGGCGTCACCGCGTTGACCCGCTCGTCGGTCGTCTGGGCCGAGAGGATGGTGGCCACCAGCAGCTGGAACGGCCCGTCGTGCACGAGAGCGCACAGCTCCTTGGCATCGCCGGGGTAGGCCTCGCCCAGGCGGTCGAGCGTTCGCCGCGCCCGTCCTCGGGGGGTGCGGGGCCGGGCCATGGTGCGGCGACACTACTGTCGCCGCCGTGGCCCACCTGGAGGTGAAACGGCACTTCGGGCGGGCCGACATCGACGCCGTCAGCGAGCTGCTCGAGGTGGCGACCGAGGTCGACCACCACCATCCCCTGGACGAGCACCGCTGGCTGGACCTGGTCCAGGGAGGGCGGGAGGGGTTCGCCGGGCTGGTTGCGTGGGAGCCCGGCCACCCCCACCCCGTCGGCTACGCCCAGCTCAGCCGGGAGCCCAGGCGGTCGGGCTCGTGGGCGCTGGAGTTCGTGGTGGACCCGCATCACCGCGACGACGATCCCGGGATCGGGCTGCGGCTGGTCGAGGCGGCGCTGGACATCGTCCGTGAGGAAGGGGGCGGCCACGTGCACATGTGGGTCCCCAAGCCCACGCCCCTGAACGACCGCATCGCCGAGGCCACCGGACTGCGCAAGGGCCGCCAGCTCCTCCAGATGCGCCGCCCCCTCCCGGTGGAGGAGGAACCGGCCGACCTGGCCGTGCGCCCCTTCATTCCCGGCTTCGACGACGAGGCGTGGCTGGTGGTCAACAACCGGGCCTTCCGCTGGCACGACGAGCAGGGCGGGTGGGACCTGGAGACGCTCAAGGCCCGCCAGGAGCAGGACTGGTTCGACCCCGCCGGGTTCCTCCTCCACGAGCGGAACGGCCGCCTGGCCGGGTTCTGCTGGACCAAGGTCCATGCGGACCACGACCCGCCCCTCGGCGAGATCTACGTCGTCGCCGTGGACCCCGACTTCCAGGGCCAGGGCCTGGGCCGCCGGCTCGTGCTGGCCGGCCTGGACTGGCTGTGGCGGAACCGGATCGAGACCGGAATGCTCTACGTCGACCGGGACAACGCCCCCGCCGTACGCCTGTACGAGTCGATGGGCTTCACCGTCGACCACGTCGACCAGGCGTACGTGGGCGACTTCGGGTAGCCGCTAGTTCAACCCCACGCCCACGATGCTGCCCAGGGCGTAGGTGATCGCCGCGGGCACGGCCGAGAGCACGAACTGGCGGCTCGACGAGCGCACCACCGACCGTCCCGTGAACCGGGCCAGGGCCGCCCCCACCAGCAGGGCGGTGATCGAGCCGAGGACGATGGACGCGACGGTGGCGGCCGTCCCCCCGCCGAAGAACCAGGGGAGCAGCGGTACGACGGCCCCGACGGCGAAGGCCAGGAACGACGAGATGGCGGCCCCCCCGGGCGAGCCCAGCTCCTTGGGGTCGATGCCCAGCTCCTCGCGGGCGTGGGTCTCCAGCGCCAGCTCCGGGTCGCGCATCAGCTCGCTGGCCAGCCGCTCGGCCGTCTCGGCCTCGATGCCGCGCGACCGGTAGATCTGGACCAACTCCCGCCGCTCGTGCTCGGGCCGGCGCTTGAGCTCGATGGCCTCCATCTCCAGCTCCCGCTCGAGCAGCTCGCTCTGGGCCGTCATCGACACCCACTCGCCGGCGGCCATGGAGACGGCCCCGCCGATGAGCCCGGCCAGACCCGCCAGCCGCACCACGCCGGCGCCCGGCGACGCGCCCGCCATGCCCAGGATGAGGGCCACGTTCGACACCAGGCCGTCGCTTATCCCGAACACCGCGGCCCGGGCGGCGCCGCCCTGGACGTTGCGGTGATGGGGCTCCGGCGGCGGAGGCGGGACTTCGGCCTCGTCGGTCATGGTCGGGCCCAAGGTTACCGGCGGTCACCCGTACCGATGTCGCCGCGGAAACACGCAGTGTCCTCCAGCTACCGCACCTCGGGCAGAATCGACGACGTGCCCAGCCGCCTCGACCTCAGCGTCGACGACCTCGCCGCCCTGCTGCCGGGCGAGCCGGCCTATCGCGCCCGTCAGCTGTGGCGCGGCCTTCACCAGGGACGCGACCCCGAGGCCATCACCGAGCTGCCCGCCGCCCTGCGCCAACGGCTGGCGGCCGACCTCCCGCCCGGCCTCGCCCTGCTGCGGCGGTCCGAGAGCGACGGCGGCGACACGGTCAAGTGGCTGTGGGGCCTGGCCGACGGCGCGGCGGTGGAGACGGTGCTGATGCGCTACCCCGACCGGGCCACTGTCTGCGTGTCCAGCCAGGCCGGCTGCGCCATGGGCTGCTCCTTCTGCGCCACCGGCCAGGCCGGGTTCACCCGCCACCTCACCGCCGGCGAGATCGTCGAGCAGGTGGTGCGGGCCTCGAAGGAAGCCAAGGTCACCAATCTCGTCTTCATGGGGATGGGCGAGCCGCTGGCCAATTACGACGCCACGTGGGCGGCCGTAGCGCGACTCCACGACGATCTGGGCTTCGGGGCGCGCCACATCACGGTGTCCACCGTGGGCGTCGTCCCGGGCATCCGCCGGCTCGCCTCCGAGCGCCTCCCGGTCAACCTGGCCGTGTCCCTCCACGCCGCCAACGACGAGCTGCGCGACAGCCTCGTCCCCCTCAACCGCCGCTACCCGCTGCGGGAGCTGATGGACGCGTGCGACGCCTACCTCACGGCCAAGGGCCGGCGGCTGTCGTTCGAGTGGGCGCTGATCGACGGGGTGAACGACCGGCCGTCGGACGCGGCCGAGCTGGCCGCGCTGGCCGACCCGCTGGACGCCCACGTCAACCTCATCCCCCTCAACCCGACGCCCGGCTACCCCACCCGGGGCACGCCTCCGCGCCGCGTGCGCGCCTTCCGGGACCGGCTGCGGGCGGCCGGCGTCAACGCCACCATCCGGCGCAACCGCGGGACCGACATCGACGCCGCCTGCGGCCAGCTCGCGGCCACCGCGTTCCGCCCCACGGGCGGCGATTGACCCGCCGGCAGCGTCGGCGCCTGCAAGACTGTCCCGCCGTGGAGAGCAAACGCCGCTTCTTGAACCCTGCGCAGCCGCAGACGCTGCAGATCGCCGTCTTCCTGCTCTACATCAACGCGGTGTTCTCCGTCTTCAACATGCTCCGCTTCGACTACTTCCCCCTGATCGCGCTCGCCCTCGTGGCGGGGGGGATCGCGGCCGGCTTCGGAATCGCCAACGAACGCAAATGGGGCTACGGCCTCGGCATCGTGATGGCCTTCCTGCCCTTCGTCATCCGCTTCTACTACGGCGGGAACCCGCTCGGGTCGGACATCCTCAGCCTCATG
>DASUXN010000187.1:0-3571 GCA_036377875.1 Acidimicrobiales bacterium | reverse complement strand
GGCTGGAGGCCGTGCCGGTGGAAGCCGCGGCCGAAGTCAAGGCCCAGTTCTCCCTTCGCACGCTCGATGCGGAGTTGGCCGAGCTGGTCTACGACTCGGCTACCGCGCAGGACGCGCTGGCCGGAGTACGGGGCGGCGCGGCGACGGTCCGCCTCATGACCTTCGAATCGGCCGGCCTCACCGTCGAGGTCGAGGCGCAACCCACCGCAGGGGAGCGATGGCGCCTCGTCGGCCAGCTCGTCCCGCCCGGGCCCGGCTCGGTCGACGTGCGCTACGCCAGTGGGATCGTCTCCGTCGACGCCGACGAGGTGGGCCGATTCTCGGTGGACGGCGTCCCCGCCGGGCCTCTCAGCCTGCGTTGCCACGTCGCCGGGAGCGGCGGCGCGGTCACCACCGACTGGCTCCTGCTGTAGCGCCCGGAGATATTTTCGTGGCGCAGCGCAGCGTTGTGACCTAGAAAGGTTGGTGACGAGGAGGAAGCGATGAACGGGTCACGGCGGCCGGCTCGCACATCCGAGGCTGGGAGCAGTTCCTGATGGCGGCGGCGAAGGCCATCCGCACAGGAGACGCTACGGCCGGCGCGCGCCTCGAGTACGTCCGTACGCGGCGGGTGTTCCGCCTCGGGGGCTGGCACCAGAACGGGCTGGAGATCGAGGCGGTCGAGTTGCCGGCCTCGAAGCTGCTGACTGAGCTCGGCGTGGCGCCCGACGAGCTGGGCGCCACGCCCTTGTTCCTGGTCGATGCGTGTGTGCGGCAGGGGGGCCGTGGCCCACTGCGCCAGGTGCTGGCTGCGTTCCCCAACGAGGTAGAGGCCCGCAAGGCGTTCCGGGACGTCCGCGGCGATCGGGTCGAGGACGACGAGTGGGGCCAGATCCTCACCATCGACGCCCGCTGCCGGCTGGAGCGGGTGTGCTGGTTCGGTGAGCCTGGCCAGATCGGCCTCGACGGTGCGGACCCGGGTGTCACGCCCGCCCGTGCCCGTCGCTGGGGACCACGGCGCCTGCGCGGTTCCGCAGGACGGTAGCGACGACGTCCGGGCGGGAACAACCCCGCCGTGACCGCCATCCGCAGCCTGCACGTCCCTGACGACTTCGCCGATCGGGTGGTGGCCCGTCTCCCTCCGCCGGTTGCCGCGGTCGTCCGCCGTCTGCGGCACGAGGACGTGTTCCTCCTCTCCGCCGGCCTCGCCTTCTACGCCCTGGTGTCGGTGGCGCCGTTCGCCATCCTCGTGTTGTGGCTGGTCAGCCTGGTGGCCGGGGACGATCGGGTGCGCCAGGTCGCCGACCAGCTCGGCCGCATGCTGCCGGCGAGCCTCGACGCCGGTCCCGCCTTCGAGCGGGTGGCCGACCTCGGCGCCCGTCTGGGAGTCGGCGCCCTCGTGGCCCTGCTGTGGCCCGCCAGCGCCTACGGGGCGGGGCTGTCGCGAGCGTTCGAGCGGCTCTGCCCCGGCGCCGACCGGGCCGCCAAGGGGCTGCGGGGACGGGCCCTCGCTCTCGGACTCGTCGGCGTGATTCCCGCCCTCGCCCTGGCTGGTCTGGTGGCCGCCTACGCCGGCACCGCCATCGTGGGCGACGGGGTGGTGGGAACCCTGGCTGGGATCGTGCTCGCCCTGGCCTTCGGCTTCCTGGCCAGCACGGCTACGGCGGTCGTGATCTACAAGCTGTTCTCGCCCCAGCCGGTGGGCGGGCCGAGCCTGCTCAAGGGGGCGGCTGCGGCGGGAGCCTCGATCTCTGTGCTGTCCGCCGGGTACGCCGTCTTTTTGCAGTTTGCCGCCGACTTCGAGAACCGATATGGCACGTCGGGCCTGGCTGCGGTGGTGCTGTTGGCGGTGTGGTTGTTCCTGGCCAATGCGCTCCTACTTGTGGGTTACCAGGTCGCCAAGGAAGTGTCGTGACGCGCCGATGGCGCCTCCCCATTGAGGCGCCATCGAACGGTGTGGGTGGATGGGTTAGGCGGCGATGCGGGGGCGACCGGCGTTGCTGCGCTCGGTGCCGACCTCGTTCGAGGCCCCGAACCAGCCCAGGATGGCGTCCCAGGCGGCGGCGAGGGAGCCGACGATGAGCCCGGTGACCACCGTGCCGATCCACTCCTCACGGACAGTGATACCGAAGCCGGAGAAGACGGAGTAGTCGAGGGCGAGAACGGCCGCGACAGCCAGCACGAACGTGGTGAGCGTCCGTACCTTGGCAATGCCGGGGGCCAGCTCAGACAGCAGGTCGGCGACCTTGAGCGTCGCCAAACCCAGCAATGTGACGGCGGCGAATTCGTACATGGTTCCTTTGTCTCCTTTGGTGGCGTGTTGCCGACTGATTGGACCGAGGCAACTTCAGAAAGGTGACGCGCGTTTCGCGGTAGCCGGTGTGAAAGGATGCCTCCCGTGGCCGGCAAACGAGCGCTGGTGGCAGCGGTGGTCGCGGTGGCGGGCCCGGTCCTGGCCGTACTCGCCTGGGTCGGCCCGGCGGCCGCCGGTTTCCTGTCGCCCGTGGCCGACCGCTACGAGCCGGGCGACGAGGCCACGCTGGTCGGATACGTCACGCCTCCGCCCCCAGGCTGGGAGGCGGAGGGCCCGTACATGGCCTTCTTCAAGGAGGTGGGGCCGCTCTCCTCCCAGGTCCGCATCGGGCCTCTCGACGTGGCCGAGGTCGACACGCCCGCCGGCCCGTCCCTACGGGTGTCGCTCGTCTTCAGGATCCCGCCCGACGCCGCCCCCGGCCAGTACGAGGTCACGTACTGCGACCGCGCCTGCACGGGCGGCCTCGGCGACCTGGCCGGCAGCCACCCGTTGAACGTTGGGGTCGCTCCCGCCGGGCCGATCGTTCGTGAGTGGGCCCGCAACGAGCCACAGATCGCCAACCTGGCGCCGGAGGCGGTGGTGGCGGGGCCGAACTTCCGGGCCCCGGCCGCCGACCTGCGGGCGCAGGCCACGTCCTCCTCCACCACCATCGCCTTACCGCCCGCGGTGGCAACGACCGTCCCCATCCCGGCTCCGCTCCCGACGGTCGCTCTCGAGCCACCGACTGCGGCCACGTCGCCTGCTGCGGGCGTCACCGAAGGCAACGGCTGGTTCGTCGTGTTGGGGATCACCCTGGCCCTGGCGTGCACGGCCGCGGTGCTGGTAGCCATGCGCCCCCCTCCGGCTCGCGTGCCGGTGCGGGCCTAGCGACGCGGCGGAGCCCAGGGGACGAGCGCCCCCTGGGCTCCGGTAGGTGGGATGTTGGTTGCCGTGCCTACGACTGCCGAGCGAGGACGGTGTTGAACGTCTCGCTGTGGGCCCGTGCCGAGCCGAGCGCCTGGTCGACCCCCACGCGTGCCGCCTTGGCCATGACGCTGACGACCTTCCTGCCCTCCAACTTGGCCACCGTGTCCTCGTCCGGACGGGGAAACGCCTCCCGCAGCCCGACGAGGGCGGCGCCAAGGGCGACGTCGAGCAGAGGCGTGCCGTCGAACCAGGGAACGGGGTCCGGGGTGCGGACGCGTTCGGGCCGGTCGGCGCGCCAGGGGTCGACGTCGGGGATGAGGTCGGGCAAGGCTGACTCAAGGACCAGATCCAGGACGAACTTGACGCTCTGGC
>DASUXN010000186.1:0-7773 GCA_036377875.1 Acidimicrobiales bacterium | reverse complement strand
GGGAGCTCCTCAGGCTCGGTAGAGCGCACCTGCCACCTCCTCGCGTGGAAGCTGGCGGCGGAGCCGCTGGGTGGCCCGGTGGCAGTGCGCCTTGACCGTCCCGGCCGAGATGCCGAGGGCGCGGGCGACGTCGTCCTCGCTGAAGTCGGCCAGGTAGCGCAGGACGACCACTGACCGCTGCCGGGTGGGGAGGGCGTTGAGGGCCGCCGCCAGGGCGACGCGCAGCACGGTCGTCTCCTCGGTGTCCACGACTCGGGGCAGCTCCGGAGTGGGCCGCTTGCGGCGGACGGTGTCGATGGCCAGGTTGGCCGTCACCCGCAGGATCCAGCCCACCCGTCCCGGCTCGTCCTTCAGGTGGTCCCAGCGGGCGTACAGGCGGGCGAAGGCCTCGGCGGCGATGTCCTCGGCGGCGTGGGGGTCGCCCACGACGCGATAGGCGACGCGCTGGGCGAGGGGAAAGGCGTCCCCGAAGAGCGCCTCGAAGTCGGGATCCCGCGGATCAGTGCCGCCCACACCACTTCAACGCCGCAGGCGCCGCTCCGGTTGACGCCGGGCACCGTCGGATCAGCCCGCTTCCCGCCATGTGGTGGGCTCCTTGCCGTCGACCTGGCGTATGAACTGGTCGAGGTACCAGTTGCGGAACGCCACTGCCCGGGGAGGCGTGGCCAGAGTGAGCAGTTCCTCGCCCTGCCGGCAGAACTCGTCCACCTCGTCCAGCATGGCGCCCAGCGAGATGCAAGCGTTCTTGACGCTGGGGGGCACCAGGTAGTGGAGATCGACCGTTTTCGCCCCCCGGGCGATCGCCTCGGCCAGCTCGGCGGTCTGGGTCGCGGTGAAGCCGCTGAACCGGTCGGTCAGCTCGTCCACGAGCCGCAGCAGCCGCCGCGGGACCTCCCGGCCACCCTCGGCCTCCTGCTCCCGGATGAGGGCGAACTCGCGCAACAGTTCGTCGCCGTGCTCGGACGCCTCTCGGTAGGCGTCCACCGGCATGCCCAGGATGTGGATCTCGACCAGCTCGAGGGCCGGCTCGGACCCGGTCACCGGAAGGCGGCGGCGTTAAGGTCCCGCACGCCGGGCCCAACCAGGCCGGCCCTTAGCAGGGCCCACACCCGGGACCGCGCTCCGGGGCCGGGGCCTCCGCCCCCGCGTTCCGGCCCGCGCCCACTGTGCGGGGAGGAAGCGGTCGGTCGGTCGGGATCACCGAGCGCCTCGACTGAGTCGAGGTCGAACTCGGGATACAGGGCGAAGTCGGCGTCCGGGCCGGTCGCCGATGTCGACTGGGCCAGTTCGAACCAGACGCCCTTGCCGGTGGTCGTGGGCCGGACGCCCCAGTCGGCGGCCATGCGCTCGACGAGCATGAGGCCCCGGCCGGTGGTGGCCAGCGACGAGTAGTGCTTTCGGGCGGGAGCACGCGACACGCCGTCCTGGACCTCGATGCGCAGCCGCCCGCCGCGCCGGCCGATGACCACCGCGATCGGGGTTCTGGCGTGCAGCACGGCGTTGGCCACCAACTCGCTGACCAGCAGTGATGCCACGTCGACCATGCCGTCGCACTCCCAAGTGCGCAGGGTCGCGTCGACGAACTGGCGCGCTCGCCCGGCGCTCGCCGGTTCAGCCGGGAAGTCGGCCCGCACCTCTGTGGGCGTACTTATGAAGCGGAATTGTACGAACCTTGCGCGACCCTGTCGCGCCGACGACCTGTCAGACGCGGTTCACGTCCTCAAAATCTCGGTTATCCTCCCGCAAAACCATGGAACAGTCGCTTACGAAAGTGGAGCGCGAGAGCCTGAAGGCGATCTACCGGGTGGCTCACGACGGGCGTGAAGCGCACACCGGCACGCTCGCCGAGTCGCTGAAAGTCTCCCCCGGAACCATCACCGCCACGGTCAAGCGACTGGCGGAGCGGGGGCTGCTCGACCACAAGCTCTACAAGGGTGTCGAGCTGACTCCCGCCGGCCAGCGGGCCGCAGTCGCGGCGATACGCCGCCACCGCATCGTCGAGCGCTTCCTCGCCGACATGCTGGGCTACGCCTGGAACGAGGCCGACCGGCTGGCCGGCTCGTTCGAGCACGAACTGCCTCAGGAGGTCGAGGACCGGCTCTACGTGGCTCTCGACCGCCCGACTTCCTGTCCCCATGGCTTTCCCATCCCCGCTCCGGAGGTGGTCGAGATCCCGACCCTTCCTCCCCTCTACGACCTCGAACCGGGAGATCGCGCCGTCGTGGCTGTGCCAGGCTCGATCGATCCGGCCGTCGTCGAGTTCCTCGACACCCTCGGGCTTCGGCCCGGCGTGCGGGTGGAGGTGCTCGAGAAGCATCCCTTCGATGGGCCGATCGTCGTCCGTGTGGACGGCCAGGCGCGCACTCTGGGCGACAAGGTCGCCCGATCGATCTACGTCAAAGCTGAAGCTCCCAGGAAGGAACAGTCGGCATGATCATCGCTGCAGAAGGCGGGTACCAGGCGTTCGAGCTGGGCGGCGCCGAGTGGTTCTGGCTGGTCTTCTCCGCCCTCACCGCCCTGCTCGCCCTCGCCGTCGGGTTCACGCTGATGAAGAGCGTGCTCGCCGCCGACCAGGGCACGGACAAGATGAAGGAGATCGCCGCCGCCATCCAGGAAGGCGCGATGGCCTACCTGCGGCGGCAGTTCCGCACGATCGCCGTCATCCTCGTGCCCCTCGTCGTACTGGTCTTCCTCACCTCGACTGAGGTGCTGCGGGAGGACGGCAGCGAAGCTCTGTCATTCGGGGAGTCGGGTCTGTTCCGCACGTTGGCCTTCCTCGCCGGCTGCCTGATGTCGGGCCTCACCGGCTTCATCGGCATGGGCCTGGCGGTGCGGGGCAACGTGCGGACTGCGGCCGCCGCCCGGGCCGGGTCCCTGCCCGCCGCTCTCAAGGTCGCCTTCCGCACCGGCGGCGTGGCCGGGATGTTCACGGTGGGGCTGGGCCTGCTCGGCGCCACCCTCATCATCATGATCTTCCAGAACACCGCCACCGCCATCCTCGTCGGGTTCGGCTTCGGCGGCTCGCTGCTGGCCCTGTTCATGCGGGTGGGCGGCGGCATCTTCACCAAGGCGGCCGACGTGGGCGCCGACCTCGTGGGCAAGATCGAGGCCGGCATCCCCGAGGACGACCCCCGCAACGCCGCCACCATCGCCGACAACGTGGGCGACAACGTGGGCGACTGCGCCGGTATGGCCGCCGACCTGTTCGAGTCCTACGAGGTGACCCTGGTCGCCTCCATCATCCTCGGCTACGCCGCTTTCGAGTCGATCGGGCTAAACCCCGCCCTGGGCGTCATCTTCCCCGTCGCGGCACGGGCCATCGGCGTGCTCGCCTCGATCGTCGGGGTGTACATGGTCCGGGCGACCGACAACGACAAGACGGCCATGGCGCCCATCAACCGGGGCTTCCTCACCGCCGGCCTGCTCACCGTGGTGGGCACCTTCCTCGTGGCCCAGTTCTACGTGAAGAACCTGCGGGTCTTCTGGGCGGTGGTGGTCGGCCTCGTGCTGGCCCAGGTGGTGAGCCGCCTGACCGAGTACTTCACCTCCACCGAGACGGCACCCGTGCAGGAGATCGCCGAGTCCACCCGTACGGGGCCCGCTACCACGATCCTGTCCGGAATCAGCTCGGGCCTCGAGTCGACGGTCTGGGCGGTCGTGGCCATCGCCGCCGCCCTCGGCGTGGCCATCGCCCTGGGCGACGGCAACATCCAGTTCACGTTCTACCTGGTCGCCCTGGCCGGCATGGGCATGCTCGCCACCACCGGCGTCATCGTGTCCGAGGACACGTTCGGCCCCGTCGCCGACAACGCCGCCGGCATTGCCGAGATGTCGGGCGAGTTCGAGGGCGAGCCCCAGAAGATCATGGTCAGCCTGGATGCGGTCGGGAACACCACCAAGGCCATCACCAAGGGCTTTGCCATCGGCTCGGCGGTGATCGCCGCGGTCGCTCTGTTCGCCTCGTTCATCGAGGTGGTGGGCGACGAGCTCGGTATCGGCGGCGAGGACGACCTGTTCTCCAACCCACTCACGCAGATCAACGTGGCCGACCCCAAGACGTTCATCGGCCTTCTGATCGGTGGTTCGATCGCCTTCTTGTTCTCGGCCCTAGCCATCCGGGCCGTGGGCCGTTCGGCGGGGACGGTCGTGCAGGAGGTGCGGCGGCAGTTCCGGGAGCACCCCGGGATCATGGACGGCTCCGAGCGCCCCGAGTACGGGCCGGTCATCGACATCTGTACCGCCGCCTCGCTCCGGGAGCTGACCACCCCGGCCCTGCTGGCCGTCCTCACGCCCGTCATCATCGGCTTCGGGATCAACTATCAGGCCCTGGGCGCCTTCCTGGCCGCCGTCATCCTCACCGGCCAGCTGATGGCCGTCTTCCTGTCCAATGCCGGTGGCGCGTGGGACAACGCCAAGAAGTTCATCGAGGACGGCAACTTGGGCGGAAAGGGGTCCGAAGCCCACAAGGCGGCGGTGATCGGCGACACCGTGGGCGACCCCTTCAAGGACACCGCCGGGCCGGCCCTGAACCCCCTGATCAAGGTGATGAACCTCGTCTCGCTGCTGATGCTGCCGGCCGTCATCAACCTCCAGGACAACGACGGCGCCCGTTACACCATCGCCGCCGCCGCCCTCGCCGTACTTATCGGCGCAATTGCCTTCTCCAAGCGCAAGACCGACTCGATGCTGGACATAGCCCCGGCCGGCGAGGACGGCCAGTCCGATGCCTTTCGTCCCGGCGTCGAGCCCGTCCCCGGCCCGATCGAGCGTTAAGAGGAGGGCGGCCGACCGGCCTGCCGCCCGCCGAGCGCGCCGTCGGCCGCGCCCATCGGGGCGCCGGGAAGGGACTTTCGCCTCTGGACCGGCCTATGCCCGGTGACCATGCTCTTGGCGGGAATCTCCGGAAGCAGGCTGCGTTGTCAGGAGGAGCCTCATGGTTCGTCGGCGGAACCGAATCGTAGGTCTGACCCTCGCCTTGACCACGGCGATGCTGGCCGCCAGCCCACCACCGGCGGCGCGGGCCGCACCTCCGCCGGCCGGCTACCCCATGCTGGGGCTCGACGTCTCGGCCTTCCAGGGCACCGTCGACTGGGCGTCGGTGGCAGCCGGAGGCGCACGGTTCGCGTATGCCCGGGCCAGCGAGCAGGCGGACATCCCCGACACCACCTTCAACGCCAACTACGCAGGCGCAAAAGCCAACGGCCTGTTCGTCGGCGCGTACCACCGGGCGCGCCCCGATGTGAGCGGCGGTCGTGCCCAGGCCGACTTCTTCCTGGACCGGGCGCAGTACGCCCGTGACGGACGGACGCTGCCGCCCATGATCGACCTCGAATGGCCACGGTCCACCTGGCCAGGCCTGAATGACTGCTACAACCTGACGCCGGCGCAGCTGGTGGCCTGGATCCGGGACTTCGTGAACCGGGTGGCCGAGCGCACGGGCCAGCTCGCCATGATCTACACCCACCGGAACTGGTGGGGACCGTGCACGGCGGAGAACACGACGTTCGGCGCCCACCCACTTTTCAATCCCGGCTACCAGGCGACCCCCCCGCCCCCTCCGGCAGGGTGGTCTACCTGGACCTTCTGGCAGTACGACGACGAGGGCGTCTTCCCCGGCGACCAGGACGTGTTCAACGGCGACTACGCCGCCCTGCAGCGGCTGGCGGGTGGGATCCCCGCCTCGATCACCCTGCGCGCCACCGTCAACGGCCGTTACGTCACCGCCGAGGACGCCGGGGCGGTGCCGCTGATCGCCAACCGCACCGCCGTCGGGGCCTGGGAGCGCTTCTTCCTCGTACCGGCCGGAACCGGCTACGTCGCCCTCCGGTCCAACGTGAACGGCCGCTTCGTGACCGCCGAGAACGGGGGCTGGTCCCCGCTCATCGCCAATCGAGGCACGGTCGGCGACTGGGAGCGGTTCCAGGTGGTCGGCAATCCCGACGGCACGGTGAGCCTGCGCGCCAACGCCAATGGCAAGTACGTGACGGCCGAGAACGCCGGCAGCTCGCCCCTCATCGCCAACCGGACGGCCGTGGGCCTATGGGAGAAGTTCGTCCAGAGTGGCCCGTCGACCGTCGTCAGCCTGCGGGCCGACGTCAACCAGCGGTACGTCGTGGCCGAGAACGCCGGCAGCTCGCCCCTGATCGCCAACCGAACGGGCGTCGGCACGTGGGAGCAGTTCGCCGTGGTCGACGCCGGGCAGGGGTTCGTGGCCCTGAGATCCCTCGCCAACGGCCTGTACGTGACGGCCGAGAACGCCGGCAGCTCGGCCCTGATCGCCAACCGCACCGCCGTCGGCCCCTGGGAGCGGTTCCAGTTGGTGGCCAGCTCGGCGGGACGCTTCGCCCTCCGTGCCAATGCCAACGGCAGGTACGTGACGGCGGAACACGCGGGCAGTTCACCGTTGATCGCGAACCGGCTTTCCATCGGGGCTTGGGAGCTCTTCCACATCCTCGACGGGTAGCGCCGCCCCCCACGTCGCGAGACCGTCGTGTCGCGGTCGCCCTGGATGGCGCGCGTCCCGCTCGCACCGTCACGTCAGGGAGACGGAAGCCCCTGACGACCAGGTCCAGCCTCGTCCCCCGCGTCACGGGCAGCGCCTCGGCGATCGACGTCGCCGTCCCGACCACCTCGAGATCGGGTTCCTGCCTCCCGCTCGGTCTGGATCCCGGCCTGAACCTCGGCGTCGTCCCAATCCTCCCGCCGCATCTTCAGGACCTCCCGGCCGATGGGGATGAGGGAGAGGGCGACGATGATGGCCACCGCGGGCAGGAGGTACTTGTCGATGTCGGGGATGGTCTCGCCCAGCACGTAGCCCAGCGTCGTCACCCCGATGGCCCACAGGAACCCGCCGACCACGTTGTACGTCACGAACGTGCGGTACGGCATCCTGGCCACCCCTGCCACCACCGGCGCGAAGGTGCGCACGATGGGTATGAACCGGGCCAGCACGATCGTCTTGGGCCCCTCCTTCTCGAAGTACCGGTGGGCCTTCTCCAGGTGCCGGCGGTGGAAGAACCGGGAGTTGGGCCGGCGGAACAGGGCGGGACCCACGCGGTTTCCGAACATGTACCCGACCTGATCGCCCGCCACTGCGGCGATGAAGCAACCCACGAGGATCAGCGGGAAGTTCAGGTGCCCGCGTGACGCCAGCAGCCCGGCCGCGAACAACAGGGAATCGCCCGGGAGGAAGAACCCGACCAACAGGCCGGACTCGGCGAAGACGATCAGAAACAGCCCGAGGGTGCCGAATGTCTCGATCAGCGTCTCGGGGTTGACCCAGTCCATCCGGGGAACCGTAGCGGCTGACCAGTTGACAGATGCCCCGGCCCGTGCCCAACCTTCGGCCGCAAAACGGGGGTCGTGGCCGGCCCCTGCCTCACATCGGCTAGGAAGGACACGTGGCCAAACCACTCGTGATCGTCGAGTCACCCGCCAAGGCGAGGACCATCGCCCGCTTCCTGGGCGGCGACTACGTCGTCGAGTCGTCGGTCGGCCACATCCGCGACCTGCCCCGTAAGCCCGACGAGATCCCCGCCGCCTACAAGGGCGAGGCGTGGGCCCGGCTGGGCGTAGACGTCGACAACGGCTTCAAGCCGCTCTACGTCCTGATGCGGGAGAAGAAGGACGTCGTCGCTAACCTTAAGCGGCTGCTCAAGCAGTCCGACGAGCTGTATCTCGCCACCGACGAGGACCGCGAGGGGGAGTCCATCGCGTGGCACCTGCTCGAGGTCCTGTCCCCGCCGGCGCGGATCCCGGTCAAGCGCATGGTCT
>DASUXN010000185.1:0-6625 GCA_036377875.1 Acidimicrobiales bacterium | reverse complement strand
GAGGTGCGCCCAGCCCGGCCCCTGCCGGCCCAGCCGGCCGAGCCGGCCGAGCGGGGGCTGCGGTTCGAAGGGGTGACGTTCGCCTACCCGGGCACCGAGCGGAAGGTCGTGGACGGGCTCGACCTGTGGGTTCCGGCCGGCAGCTCGCTCGCCGTCGTGGGCGAGAACGGGGCGGGCAAGACCACTCTGGTCAAGCTGCTGGCCCGGTTCTACGACCCCGACGAGGGCCGGATAACCCTCGACGGCGTGGACCTGAGGGACCTCGACCTCGACGCCCTGAGGGCCCGGATGGCCGTCATCTTCCAGGACTTCGTGCGCTACCAGCTGTCAGCCCGCGACAACGTCGGCTTCGGGGCGGTGGGTCGGGCCGACCAGCCGCTGCTCGACCGGGCCGCGGCCGCCGTAGGCGTACTCGAGCGCATCCGGGCCTTCCCCGACGGCTGGGACACGGTGCTGGCCCGGGAGTTCGGGGGCGTGGACCTGTCCGGCGGCGAGTGGCAGCGCGTCGCGCTGGCCCGGGCGATGATGGCGCAGCTGGGCCGGAACGCGGACCTGCTCGTGCTCGACGAGCCCACTGCCAGCCTCGACGTGCGGGTGGAGCACGAGCTGTACGAGCAGTTCGCCGACCTCAGCCGGGACCGCACCACGCTCCTCGTGTCGCATCGGTTCTCCACCGTCCGCATGGCCGGGCGCATCGTGCTGCTCGCCGACGGCCGGGTGGCCGAGGACGGCAGCCACGACGAGCTGATCACGGCCGGCGGCCGCTACGCCGCTCTCTACGAGCTCCAGGCCTCCCACTACCGCCGGACGGGGGTGCTGGAGTGAAGCCGGCCCGGGGAACGGCCCGGCGCGTGTACGGAGTTCTGCTGCGCCTGGCCTGGGACGAGGCCCGCGACCGGGCGGTGGCCCTGCTGGTGGTGGCGGTGACCTTCGGCGTCCTGACGACGGTGACCGCCCTCATGCTCAAGCTCGTGGTCGACGCGGTGGCGGCGGGCGACACCACCCGGGCGTGGGTCACCGGCGGGATCGGCCTGGGCGTGGTCGTCGTGTCCCGCATCGTCAACGACCTCGCCGGCGGGCTGTGGCAGGTCGAGCTGGGCGAGCGGGTCAGCCAGGCGGTGGAGCAGCGCCTCATGGCCGTGTCGGCCGACGCGCCCGGGCTCGAGCACCTGGAGCGGGCCGAGTTCGCCGACAAGGTCAAGCTGGTCAAGGACCGCAGCTACGTCCCCTACTTCGCCATCACCAACCTCAACAGCGTGTCGGGGGCGCTGTGCGGGCTGCTCGGGTCGGTGATCCTGCTGGCCACCGTCCATCCCGTGCTGGCCCTGCTGCCCGTCGTAGCCCTGCCCGGCGTGGTGCTCCAGTTCCGGGCCTTCCGGCGTCACTTCGCCCGTTACGACAAGACCGCCCCCGACGAGCGGCTGGCCGACCACTACCTCAAGCTGGCGACCGAGCCCGCCTCGGCCAAGGAGGTCCGCCTGTTCGGGCTGGGGCCCGAGCTGCTGCGGCGCCACGAGGAGGTCAGCGAGCGCTACATCCGCTCGCAGTTCCACGACCAGCTCAAGCGCACCCGCACGTCGGTCCTGGCCGGGGCGCTGTACGGCGCGTCGCTGGCCGGCGCCATCGGGTTCGTGGGGTGGCTGGCGCTGCGGGGCCGGGCCAGCCTGGGCGACGTGGCCCTGTCCGTGCAGGTCGCCCGCAACGCCATCGGCGAGCTGGCGGGGGTGACCCGCCAGGCGGCGTGGCTGGCCGAGCTGTCGTTCACCGGCGAGCGCTACCTGTGGCTGCTCGACTACGTGCCGGCGGTGGCCAACCGGCCCGACCCGCTCCCCGTACCGCCCGTCGTTGGCGACGGCATCACCCTCGACCGGGTGTCGTTCACCTATCCGGGAACGGACGCGGCGTTCGGCCACGCAGGCGGCGCGGCGGTGTTGACCGACGTGTCCCTGCACCTGCCGGCCGGGTCGACGGTGGCCCTGGTCGGCGAGAACGGGGCGGGCAAGACGTCGATCGTCAAGCTGCTGTGCCGGTTCTACGACCCCACCGACGGTCGGATCCTGGTCGACGGCATCGACCTGCGCGACCTCGACCTGGAGGGGTGGCGGCAGGCGGCCAGCGTGGCCTTCCAGGACTTCGTGCGCTTCCAGCTCCTGGCCCAGGAGGCCGTGGGCGTGGGCGACCTGCCCGCCATCGACGACCGGGAGCGGGTGGGGACATCGGCCCAACGGGCGGGGGCCGACCGGGTCATCGAACGGCTGCCGTCGGGCTTCGACACCCAGCTGGGGCGGACGTTCGAGGGCGGCGTGGACCTGTCCGAGGGCGAGTGGCAGCGGGTCGCGCTGGCCCGGGGGCTGATGCGCCCGGACCCCGTCCTGCTCATCCTCGACGAGCCGACCGCCAGCCTCGACCCCCGGGCCGAGCACGAGGTCTTCGAACGCTTCGCGGCCATGGCAGCCGGCTCCGTGCCCGAACGGCGTGGCGGCTCCAAGAACGGCCAGGCCCGGCCCATCACCCTGCTCGTGTCCCACCGCTTCTCGACCGTGCGCATGGCCGACCTGATCGTCGTCCTCCACGACGGGCGCATCGAGGAGGTCGGCTCCCACGAGGAGCTGATGGCCGCCGACGGCCGCTACGCCGAGCTGTTCACCCTGCAGGCCAGCCGGTACGCGGAGCCGGCATAAGTCGTCGGTAAGTGAGCCGTTAGCAGGCCGGCTCATCGTGCCCCGATGAGCCAACCGCGCACGACCCGCAAGTTCCCGGTGGCCGTCCTGGCCGCCATCGCCGTCCTCACCCTCCTGGCCGTTCCCGGCCACGCCCAGACCGCGCCCCCGCCGGGCACGGCGGGCGAAGGGCTCCCGACCGTCGACGACTCGCGCCGGGTGGCCTCCGACCGGGAGCTGGCGGCGTTGGCCGAGGTGGCCGACCGCAACGGCACGGTTGACGCGTCGGTGGGCCTGCAGGCCCGGTTCACGCCCGAAGGCCAGCTTCCCCCCGACGGGGTGCGGGCCCAGCGTGGGGCCATCGCCGGGGCGCGGGAGCACCTGCTGGCCGCCCTGGCGGGGACCGCCCACGAGGTCGTCTTCACCTTCGACACCGTCCCTCTGGTCACGCTCCGCCTCTCCCGCCCCGCGGTCGACGCCCTCCAGCGCTCCGGTCGGGCCGCCCGCGCCGAAGTCGACGAGGTCGGCACCCCGGACCTGGCGACCACCACCCCGCTGGTGCAGTCGGTCAAGGCCAACCAGGCCGGCTTCACGGGAGCGGGCCGGTACGTGGCGGTCATCGACACCGGGGTCGAGAACGACCACCCGTTCCTCGCCGGCAAGGTGAAGGAGGAGGCCTGCTTCTCCGAGGAGAAGCTTTGTGGCGGCGCCTACGAGAAGTACGGGGCGGGCAGCGCCTCCCCCTGCTCCGTCGAGGGGTGCGAACACGGCACTCACGTCGCCGGCATCGCCGCCGGCGCCGGGGCCGAGTTCTCCGGGGTGGCGCCCGGCGCGTCGGTGATCGCCATCGCCGTCCAGCAGGACAAGTGCCCGCCCTGGGGGTTCATCGGCCTCGGCTGCACGAAGGCGTGGTCGGAGGACGCCGCCCTCAAGGGCCTCGACTACGTGCACCAGCTACGGACGGACAAGGGGCTGCCCATCGCCGCCGCCAACGTCAGCCTCGGGTTCGGCCCCCTGACCGCGGGCCCCTGCGATCAGTCCGACTGGAAGCCCCTGATCGACAACCTGCGCTCCGTCGGGGTGGCCACCGTCGCTTCCGCCGGCAACAAGAGCTCTCCCGACAGCCACCGGGCGCCCGGCTGCGTGTCGACGGCGGTCACCGTGGGCAGCACCGACGGCGCCGACCTGGCCAGCCTGGCGGTCACCCAGCAGTCGAACTCCTCACCGCTCGTCGACCTGCTCGCCCCGAACAACGTCATCAGCTCGATGCTCGACGGCACTTTCGGGCTGCAGGGCGGCACCTCCCAGGCCACGCCCCACGTAGCCGGCGCCTTCGCCGTCCTCCGCCAGGTCGCTCCCGACGCGACCGTAACTGCGCTGGAGAACGCCCTGGAAACGACCGGCCACCCCGTCACCGACGCCAAGAACGGCGTGACCCGGCCGTTCCTCCAGCTCCACGCGGCGGCGACCGTCTTCACGCCCCATGTCACCGTCGCCGACGTGTCCGTCAAGGAGGGCGACAAGCCCTTCACCACCGAGGCCGTCTTCACCGTCAGCCGCCTGGGCAACACGGGGCCGGCCATCACCGCCGACTTCGCCACCGTCGAGGGCTCCGCCTCCGCACCCGCCGACTACAGCCAGGCGGCGGGGAGCCTCACCCTGCAGCCCGGCCAGAAGAGCACGACCGTTTCGGTCACCGTCAAGGGCGACTTCGCCGACGAGGCGGACGAGCAGTTCGGCCTCAAGCTCTCCAACGTCAAGGGGGCGACCACCACGTTCGCCGACTCCACCGCCATCGCGACCATCGTCGACGACGAGAAGCCCCTGGGCGGGCCGACCTACGTCTCCGGGCAGGTCGGCATCACCGGAACGCGGTTCTACGAGGGGACGGGCGGGACGACGATGGCCGAATTCAAGGTGTGGCTGGCTGCGCCGCTACCCAACTTCTCCTCCGTCAACGTGGTGACGGCCGACTTCTGGTTCGAGTACCCCGAGAGCACCGACTGGGCCAACGGGGCGCAGGAGCCGCCCGACTTCGCCCCGGCCAACAAGACGGTCGTCCTCCACGCCGGCGAGGTCGAGAAGACAGTCGAGATCCCGATCCGGGCCGACGCCACGCCGGAGGGTCACGAGCTGTTTCTCGTCTACCTCGACAAGCCGACCAACCTCGAGCTGATCGACGGCTCGTACGTGGCCGAAGGGTGGATCGTCAACGACGACTGACCGCACTCAGCCGCCGTCTCGCAGCTCCTTCTGAATGAGCTCGACGCGCTGGCCGACGGCGTTGGGGTCGTCGCCTTGATCGGCGAGGAGGGCCTGGCGGGTGCGCTCGGCCTCCTCGGCGGCCCCCGCGTCGGCGGCGGCCAGGCGGGCCTCGGCGCCCTCGGCCACCAGCCTTTCCGCCTCCTCGACCAGGGCGGCGACCATGTCGGCCTCGGGCACGACGCGGACGACCTGGCCCCGCACGAACAGGTGGCCCTTGCCCCGGCCCGCGGCAATGCCCAGGTCGGCGCCCCGGGCCTCGCCCGGACCGTTGACCACGCAGCCCATGATCGCCACCTGGATGGGGAGGTTCCGCTCGGCCAGGGCGGCCTGGGCTTCCTGGGCGACGCGGATCACGTCCACCTCGGCCCGCCCGCACGACGGGCAGGCGATGAGGTCGACCGACTTGCGCTCCCGCAGCCCCAGAGCTTCGAGCAGCTGGCGGCCCGCCTTGGCCTCCTCGACCGGATCGGCGGTCAGCGAGTAGCGGATGGTGTCGCCGATGCCCTCGGCCAGAAGGGTGGCGATGCCAGCCGTGGCCTTGATGAGCCCGGCCGGCGGTGGGCCGGCCTCGGTGACGCCCAGGTGGAGGGGGTGGTCGGTGACCTCGGCCAGCTGCCGGTAGGCCTCGATCATCAGCGGCACGCTCGACGCCTTGACCGAGATCTTCACGTCCTCGAAGCCGACCTCGGCGAAGTAGTCCAGCTCCCGCTGGGCGGACTCGACCATGGCCTCGGGCGTGGGCCCGCCGTACTTGTCGTACAGGTCGGGATCGAGGGAGCCGGCGTTGACGCCGATGCGGATCGGCACCCCCCGGGCCTTGGCCTCCCCGGCGACGAGCTTGATCTGGTCGGCCTTGCGGATGTTGCCCGGGTTCAGCCGGAGGCAGTGGACGCCGGCGTCGAGGGCGGCAAGGGCGAGCTTGTACTGGTAGTGGATGTCGGCGACGATCGGCACCGGCGACCGGGGCAGGATCTGGGCCAGGGCGATGGCCGCCTCCGGCTCGTTGCACGTCACCCGGACGATGTCGGCCCCCGCCGCGGCCAGGGCGTAGATCTGGGCCAGCGTGCCGTTGACGTCGGCCGTCTTGGTGGTGGTCATCGACTGGACGCTGACCGGCGCCCCGTCTCCCACCGCCACGGGCCCCACCAGAATCCGGCGGGTCGGGCGGCGGGGAGCGGCGGTCAGGACGTTCATCGAGTTACTGGAAAGGGTTGTTGAGCGGGTCGACGATGTCGAGCCAAACGGATGTGAGGCCGAGGCCGACCATCAGGACGAACACGGCCACGGTGAGGGGCAGCAGCTTCTGCCCGTCCGCCTCGTAGCGGACCCCCCGGCGGGACCGGAGCCGCTCGTAGGTGGCGATGGCGATGTGGCCGCCGTCGAAGGGGGGCAGGGGCACGGCGTTGAACACGGCGAAGAAGATGTTGAGCCCCACGAACAGCAGCAGGAAGTCGAGGACGCCGTTCTCGGCGGCCTGGTCGGCGATGCGGACCACGCCTACGACCGACACGGGCCGGGCGTCGGAGTCGCTGCCCTGGCCGGTCAGGACGTCGCCGTAGTCGCTGATCGCCGAGGGCGAGAAGAAGTTGACGATGGCCTCGACCGAGGCGACGGTGAGGCGGCCGATGTCCTCGGCGGAGCGGCCCGCGGCCACGAGGGGGTTGACCCGCTCGACGAGGGGCGTGCTGCCGATGCCCACG
>DASUXN010000184.1:0-3375 GCA_036377875.1 Acidimicrobiales bacterium | reverse complement strand
AGACGCTCCTTGCAGGCGGCGTCGTCGAGGAAGCCGCGGCTCGGATCGACGAACAGCATTTGGCCGGGGCCGAGGCGGCCGCGCCGGACCTGCCCGTGGCCGGAGACGTCGACAGCACCCGCTTCCGAGCACACCGCCACCAGCCCGTCGTCGCACACCGAGTAGCGGAGGGGACGGAGGCCGTTGCGGTCGAGGGCGGCGCCCACGCCGAGCCCGTCGGTGAAGACGAGGCCGGCGGGACCGTCCCAGGGCTCCATGAGGGAGGCGTGGTAGCGGTAGAAGCCGCGGACCGCGGGGTCGAGGTCCCGCTCGCCCTCCCAGGCCTCGGGCACGAGCATGGCCACGGCGTGGCGGATGTCACGCCCGCCCCGGGTGAGCAGCTCGACCACCGAGTCGAGGTTGCCCGAGTCGGAGTCCTGGGGATCGACGACGGGGTGGAACAGCTCCTCGTCGCCCAGGCCGACGTCCTCGGTACCCAGCCCGGCCCGGGCCCGCATGCGGTTGACGTTGCCGGCCAGGGCGTTGATCTCGCCGTTGTGGCACAGCATCCGGAAGGGCTGGGCCCGCTCCCACGTGGGCAGCGTGTTGGTGGAAAAGCGCTGGTGGAAGATGGCGAACGACGCGTCGAAGCGCTCGTCGGCCAGATCGAGCCAGAAGTCGGCCAGAGCGTCGGCGACCACCAGGCCCTTGTAGACGACGAGGCGGAACGAGCACGACGCCACGTAGGTGCCGGCGGTGGTGGCCTGGATGCGCCGGCGCATGCGGAACGCAGCCCGCTCGGCGGCCGCCGCGCTGGCGGCGGCGCCGTTGGTGGCCACGATCACCGCCTGGCGGAACGTGGGAGCGCTGTCGGCCGCCAGCTGGCCGAGGATGGCATCGTCGGTGGGCGGCTTGCGCCAGTCGACCACCCGCAGCCCTTCGGACTCGGCGGCCGCCTCGACTGCGCCCCTCGGGTCGTCGCCCCGGATGAACAGCGACGCCAGCCCCGCACCCTCGCCGAAGATGGCCGACGGGATCGGCACGAGCAGACCGGACCCGTCCGACGAGCGGGCGTCGGCGGCCAGGGCGCCGCGATGCTTGACCCGGCCCAGCCCGACCAGGGCGTTGGTGACGATCTCTCGGGACGAACGGCCTCGGGCATCGGCGACGAAGCCGATACCGCAGGCGTCGAGCTCAGCGGCCATGGGGCCTACCTCGCTTCCAGGGAAAGGGCGCGATAAAGCGAGCGGACAATTCTTCCGACGTCGACGGGGACGCTTCTTCGTCGAAGAGGCGACGCTGCCTGCCCCGAAGTGTGCCGGCAAGAATAGCTCGCGCCGGTCGAGGGCGCCCTAACTATCGGGCAGTCGGACGCTCATAGTGCACGACTGACCACTTTGAGTAAAGGTTTTTCGCACTTGTGCCGACACCGGGCGAGTGATGACACCGGTCAGTTCGTCACGGCGACGCCTCACCCCCCTTGTCCTCGCCGTCGCCACCGTGATCACCCTGGCCGGCCGGGAGGTGGGGTGGGCCTCGCAGTCGCTCGCTGCTCCCTCGACCCACCCCGCCTCCTCCGTCGTCGAGAACACGCCTGCCGCCGAGCGGGCGCGGGGCGCCGTCTTCGACGGCTTGCGCCCTGGCGCCGAGGGAAGTCCGTGCGCCAAGCGGTACGAGATGGTCCTCTCGTCGGGTGAGGTCCTCTGCACCCACGGCCCCGACCCTGCCCCCCAAGGGGTGGACGTGCGCGAGCCCGCACCGGTGCCCATGGTCTCCGGAGAGGCCGCCACGGCCCTGGCCACGTCGGTCACCTGCCAGGGCGACGGCACGACGGGCAAGCGCGTACAGCTCGTGTACGCCCGGGCGGCGGGGACCACCGACCGCTACGCCAGCATGCTGCCCTCGTTCCAGCAGTGGGCGGCCCGCATCGACGACATGGTGAACGCCTCGGCGGCAGAGGAAGGCGGGTCCCGCCGGGTGCGCTACGTCCACGACGCCAACTGCATACCGACCGTCCTCAAGGTCACGGTCACGGCTGCGGGCGACGACAACCTGGCCAACACCATCGATGAGCTGCGGGCGCAGGGGCACAACCGCACGGACCGCAAGTACCTCGTGTGGATGGACGCCAACGTCTACTGCGGCATCGCCCAGGTGTACACCGACGACCGTCCGGGCCAGGAGAACTACAACAACGGCCCGTCCAACATCCCGGGCATGGTCGCTCGCGTCGATTCGGGTTGCTGGGGCACCACCAACCTGGTCGAGGCCCACGAGCTGGTCCACACCCTGGGCAGCGTCCAGCCCGGCGCGCCCAACGCCACCGCCCAGGGCCACTGCTCCGACGAGTACGACCGCATGTGTTACGCCGACGCCCAGGGCGTCAACATGCGCATCGTCTGTTCCTCGACGGCCCTCGAGAACCGCCTCGACTGCAACGGCGACGACTATTTCTCCGTCAGCCCCCGCGCCGGGTCGTGGCTGGCTGCCCACTGGAACACCGCCAACAGCGGTTTCCTGGCCGGGGGAGGGTCGCCGCCACCGCCGACGACGACGACCACCAAGCCGCCGGTCACCACGACCACGACCAAGCCGCCCGCCACCACCACGACGACAAAGCCGCCCGCCACCACGACGACGACGACCAAGCCGCCCGCCACCACCACGACGACCAAGCCGCCCGCCACGACGACGACCACGAAACCACCGACCCCCCTGCCGCTGACCAACCAGCAGTTCGTGCAGAAGTCCTACGCCGACCTCCTCGGCCGGGCCCCCTCCGCGGCGGAGACGTCGTTCTGGCTCGGGCACTTCGCCAACGGGCTCTCCCGTGACACCTACGCCACGGCCATGGTGACCACGCCCGAGTTCCGGCGGGTCCTCGTCAACGGCTACTACCACTGGATCCTGGGCCGCCCTGCCGACGCCGCCGGCCTCGACGCCTACGTCAACGCCATCGCCAACTCGGGTTGGAAGCTGGAGTGGGTGGCCATGGCCCTGTTCGGCAGCAACGAGTACTACGCCCGGGTCGGGGGCACGCCCACGGCGTTCGTCCGCAGCCTGTACACGTCGGTCCTCGGCATGGCGCCCGATACCGCCGGGGTCAACTTCTGGGTCGACCACCTGGCCAAGGGCCTCGACCGCTACACCCTGTCGCTGGCGTTCCTCACCACGCCGCTGCGCCTAGGCGGGGTAGTGACCCACGCCTACACGTGGCTGATCGACAAGGGGCCCGACGCCGGCCTCGCCTCCTTCTGGGTCAACCAGCTGACGGGCGGGATGCGCCAGGAGTACCTCTACGCCTACCTGATCGGGTCGGCGGACTACCTCTTGCGGCCGTAGGACCCCTCGGGCCAGCGCTTGCCGGCCGACGAGCTGCGGCGACGGTTCTCCTCG
>DASUXN010000183.1:0-2005 GCA_036377875.1 Acidimicrobiales bacterium | reverse complement strand
CGCCTCCTGACCCTCGGACACGGCCTCCACCTCGAGCTGGAGGCCCTGGCGCTCGGCCCAACGCCGGTACATCCGCAGGAGCATCTCGGCCCAGTCCTGGGCGTCGGTGCCGCCCGCGCCCGAGTGGACCTCGCACAGGGCGTCACGCTCGTCGTGCTCCCCGCTGAACAGGGAGAGCAGTTCCAGACTCGCCAGGTCGCGGTCGAGGGCGGCCACGCCCTCCTCCAGCTCCGCCTCGACGGAGTCGTCGCTCTCGTCCCGGGCCAGCTCGTGGAGCACCTCCAGGTCGGACAGCCGGGCGCCGAGCCGTTCGAGCAGCCCGACGTCGTCGCGGGCCCGGGCCATCTCGGTGGTGACGGCCCGGGCCTTGTCCGGGTCGTTCCACAGCTCGGGGTCGGCGGCCTGCTCCTCCAGCTTCACCAGCCGGTCGCGCTTGGCGCCCAGGTCGAGATCGCGCTCGGCCTCAGCCAGCCGCCTCCGCAGGCCGGCCAGATCGTCGCTGAAGTCCCGCACCTACCTGCTCCGGGGGCCGCGCCCCTGACGCACGGCTGCGCCGTGGTCCCCCATCCCCACCCGGCTCGCTGGCGCTCGCTCGGTCGGAGGCGCTTGCCACATCCACAACGGATCGTCGATCGCGCTCGGCAAGCGCCTACTTCCCGTGGCAGAGCTTGAACTTCTTGCCCGACCCGCAGTAGCACGGCTGGTTGCGCCCCAGCTTCTGCTCGGCCGTCTTCACGACCTGCTGCACGGGAGCGTCGTCGACGGCGACGGCCGCGCCCCCTCCCGCCGCTGCGTCGTCCCCACCGCCGCTGGCCGCGGCCTGGACCTCGGCCACGGCGGGACGGATGGCCGAGCTGCCCCCCACGGGGTCGGCGGGAGCCGAGTACTGGACGTTCTGCACGGCCGGCTGGGCGGCGGGCTGGACCACCACGTCGAGGTGCATGACGTAGCGGACGAAGTCGTCGGCGATGGCCTCGGTCATCTGCCCGAACATGTCGAAGCCCTCACGCTGCCACTCGACGAGCGGGTCCTTCTGGCCCATGGCCCGGAGGTTGATGCCCTCCTGGAGGTAGTCCATCTCGTAGAGGTGCTCCCGCCAGCGCTGGTCGATGATCGAAAGCATCACCCGGCGCTCGATCTCCCGCATGATGTCCTCGCCCAGCTGCTGCTCACGCTGCTCGTAGTACGAGGTCGCCTCCTGCAGCAGGCTCTGGTGGAGCGTCTCGGGGTTGCGGGCCTCTTCCAGCTCTTCCGCCGTGAACTTGGTGGGGAAGTAGTTGAGGACCTCGTGGATGAGGCCGGGCAGGTCCCAGTCCTCGTGGTACTGGGTCGGGCAGAACGTGTTGACCACCCGCTGGAGCGTCGATTCCAGCTTCTCCATGGCCTCGTCGCGCAGGTTGGCCCCGTTGAGGATGTCCTGGCGGCGCCGGTACACGACCTTGCGCTGCTGGTTCATCACCTCGTCGTACTTGAGGACGTCCTTGCGGCGCTCGGCGTTGCGGCCTTCCACGGTGGACTGCGCCTTCTCGATGGCCTTGGTGACCATCTTCGCCTCGATGGGCACGTCGTCGGGCAGGGTCTTGCCCATCACCCAGTTCATGAGGCCGGTGGCGAACAACCGCATGAGGTCGTCCTCGAGGGACAGGTAGAAGCGGCTCTCGCCCGGGTCGCCCTGGCGGCCGGCGCGGCCCCGGAGCTGGTTGTCGATGCGGCGGCTCTCGTGACGCTCGGTGCCGAGCACGTACAGGCCACCCAGCTCGCGGATCTTGTCGCCCTCGGCCGCGCACTCGGGGAGGTACTGGGCGGTCAGCTCGTCCACCCGGGCCCGGCCCTCGTCCGACTCGAGCAGGAGCCCCTCGGCCTGGGCGTCGAGCTTGGCCAGGCCCTCGGGATTGCCGCCGAGGATGATGTCGACGCCCCGGCCAGCCATGTTGGTGGCCACCGTGACCGTCTGGAGCCGTCCCGCCTGGGCCACGATCACGGCCTCCCGGTCGTGGTGCTTGGC
>DASUXN010000182.1:0-2642 GCA_036377875.1 Acidimicrobiales bacterium | reverse complement strand
ACTACCCGCAGATCTCGATGAGCGACGGCGGCCGCATCGACGTGGCCTGGTACGACTGGCGCGACGACCCCTTCCCGGCCCCGGCCGTCGGTCCCGGCAACGTGCTCGGCCTGTTCACCAACCGGGGCAAGGTCGCCAGCGTCTACCTAACCTCGTCGAGGGACGGGGGGCGGACGTGGTCGCCCAACGTGCGGGTGAACGACCAGCTCATCGACCGCACGGTCGGCACGTGGGCCAACAACTACGACGTGCTGGCCCCGCCGGCGGTGGCGTCGACGTCCACCGGGGCCATCGTGGCCTGGTCGGACACCCGCCACGCCAGCACGATCAGCCAGACCCAGGACATCGCCACCGCCACCGTCACCTTCGAACAGCCGGCCACCGCCCGAGTCACCGGCCTCCAGGCCACGCTGGTGGGCGCGCTGGTCGGGTCGGGCGTGGCCATGTGGTTGGCACTGTGGATCGTGCGCCGGCCGGCCCGATCGGCGGGCGCATCGCGCCCCGATCGGCCGGTAGGTTCCCCCGCAAGAGTGCCCTGAGCGGGCCTACACTCACCAGGGGCGGCGGCATAGGTGAGGGGTGCACATATGGACGAGGCCGAACGAGAAGCGCGGCGTAAGCGCCGAGAAGAGTGGGCGTCCGCCACGCTGGCCCGCCAGACGGCCGTTCTGGACGACCTCGGGGCCCGAGCCGACAGCCCGTTGATGTGGCTCGCCGTCCGCCGCCAGGCCAACTCCTACCTGCGCCACCTGGCCACATGGCAGCGGGCCAAGGGCTACAGCGGCATCGACGCCCTGATGGACGCCCAGATGAGCCGCCTGCAGGACTGGCAGAGGCAGGCCGACACCCACGTGGCCGGCCTGGACGACGACGAGCGGCGCGACCTCGAGGCGCGCCTCGGCCTCCGCCTGGCCATTCTGGGCAAGGGCGGCGCCGGCAAGACCGTCATCTCCTCCACCATCTCGCGCCTGCTGGCCCGGCGGGGCCGCAACGTGCTGGTCGCCGACCTCGACACCAATCCCGGCCTCGTCTACTCGATCGGCCTGGGCGCAGCCGACGTCAGCATCCCCGTCGACGCCCTGGAGCAGAACGAGGGGGCCGCCTACGGCTGGCAGCTGCGGGACGGCCTGCTCCCCCGCGAGGTGGTCGAGCGCTACACGACCGTCGGCCCCGACGGCGTACGGGTCACCGGCCTGGGCAAGATCGGCGAGGCCGACAAGACCTCGGCCAAGCGCACCGTGGTGGCGGTCGTGCAGGTGCTGTTGGGCTTCGGCGAGCCCGAGTGGGACGTGATCGGCGACCTCGAGGCCGGCCCCACCACCCCCTTCGAGCGGTACCACGCCTTCTCCGACGACGTCGTCGTGGTGGTGGGCCCGGCGTGGCGCTCGGCCATGACCGCCCGCCGGCTCCTCCCCATGGTCGGGGAGGGCCGCTCGACCACCATCGTGGCCAACCGCTTCCGCAACGAGCCCGACCACCCCGGGCTGGCGCCGCACGTGCGCATCCCCTTCGACGCCGACGTGGCCGAGGCCGAGCGCCGCGGCCTGTCGCCGCTCGACGAATGTCCCGATTCCCCGACCATCAAGGCCATCGAGCAGGTCGTCGACCTGTTCGTCTCCCAGCCAAGACTCAATGTGGAGGTTCGAGTATGAGGATCGCGATCTGCGGCAAGGGCGGTTCGGGCAAGAGCATGATCTCGGGATCCCTGGCCCGCAGCCTGGCCCGGCGGGGGCACACGGTGGTGGCGGTGGATGCCGACCCCAACCCCAACCTGGGCATCTCCCTGGGCGTGCCGCGGGAGACGGTCGAGACGATGAAGCCCATTCTCAACGCCCTGCTCGACGCCGGCCACACCCACAACGACCCGAAGCCGCTGGCCGAGGACCTGCTCGAGCACTACGGCGTGGACGCGCCCGACGGCATCCGCCTGGTGGCCACCGGCAAGATCGAGCGCCCGTCCGACGCCTGCCTGTGCTGCGGCTCCCACAACACCACCCGCCAGTTCTTCGGCGAGCTGGCCGACGACGAGCGGGTGGTCGTGGCCGACCTCGAGGCCGGCCTCAACGACCTCATCTGGGCCAAGCCGGGCGCCAACGACGTGGTGCTGGCCGTGAGCGAGGGCTCGGAGAAGTCGGTCGAGATCGCCCGCCGGGCCGTCGCCGTGGCCGAGGAGCTGGGCGTGACCCGCATCATCGGCATCGCCAACCGGGCCGTGTCCTCCGAGGACGCCGCCCGAGTGGCCGAGCAGCTGGGCACCGCCGAGTTCTTCACCGTTCCCGAGGACCCCGCCGTCGAGCACGCCGACCAGCTGGGCGTGGCCCCCATGGACGCCGACCCGTCCTCGCCCGCCATGGTGGCGGTCAGCGAGCTGGCCGACCTGATCGTCAAGCAGTAGCGGGCGGCCGCCGGCTGGCCGCCATCACCGAAGGTCCCGGATGAGGCCTCAGCTCTGGGCTATGGAGAGCTCGAGGCTCGAGTCGACGGCTCGTGGCCCAGCCGACGGACGGGTCGCAGCGACCGGCTGAGGCGCGCGAACCAGTTCGAAGTCGACGGCGGCCAGTTCGAAGACGACGGCGGCCAGCAGCGCGGCTGTGCCCGAGCCGCTCAGGGAATAGGCCACGGCCAGCAGCGCTGCCGTCCCA
>DASUXN010000181.1:0-2011 GCA_036377875.1 Acidimicrobiales bacterium | reverse complement strand
GTCGGCCACCACGATCCCTTCGACCAGGTTGTCGCGGACCTCGTGCTCACGGGCCTCCAGCTCGGGCGGGATGGGGCCGGGGGTCGACTTGCCGGAGGTGTATATGTAGGCGCAGTCCTCCAGCAGGTCGGCCACGCCGGCGAACGAGGCCTCCTCGCCGATGGGCAGCTCGAGCGGGGCCACGCCCGCGCCGTAGCGCTCCCGGAGCTCGTCGAGGGTGCGCGAGAAGCTCGCCCGCTCCCGGTCGAGCTTGTTGACGAAGAACATGCGGGGCAGGCCCGCCTCCGACGCGATCTGCCAAACGATGTCGGTGCCGACCTCGGGACCTTCGACGGCGCTGACCACCAGCACGGCCAGGTCGGCCACCCGCAGGGCGGCGTGGACGTCGGCCACGAAATCGGCATACCCGGGCGTGTCGAGCAGGTTGATCTTGTGGCCGTCGTGCTCGAAGGGGGCGAGGGCGAGCGACAGGGAGATGCCCCGGCGGACCTCCTCGGGATCGAAGTCGGTGGTGGTGTTGCCGTCCTCCACGCGGCCCTGGCGGCTGATGGCGCCGGCGCAGAACAGAAGCGCCTCGGTCAGCGTTGTCTTTCCCGATCCACCGTGTCCCACGAGGGCGACGTTGCGGATCTTGGCCGGAGGAAAGCTCTTCACGGGACCTCGCTGCAAGTGCTTGCCGGCGCGAGCGCCGGGACGTCAGACATGTGGAAGACCGGAGCCTACCCACCCTCCCTGGTATTTTGGGAGGGCCGTTTCACCTATAGAGGGGGTACTTCCCCGTGTTCGACAAGCGATGCCGTGCGGGCGTGGAGAGAAGCCTCCGCCCCGTCGGCTCGGGTTTGGGCAAGGTCGGCATCAAGGCCGACCACCTCACGGCGCTCGGCGTGGTGATCTCGATGGGGGCCGGGCTGGCCGTCGCGCAGGGCTGGTTGGTGGTGGGCGCCCTCCTGTTGGCCGCCTCTGCCATCCCCGACGTCCTCGACGGCGCGGTGGCCAAGGCATCGGGCACGTCGTCGCCCCGTGGCGCCTTCTTCGACTCCGTCAGCGACCGCATCTCCGACACGTTCGTCCTCGGAGGCGTGGCCTGGCACCTGGCCTCCGTCTCCGGAGGGCACGCCGCCCTGCTGCCCTTCGCGGTGGCGGGAGCGTCCGGCCTCGTCTCCTACGAGCGGGCTCGGGCCGAATCGCTGGGGTTCTCGGCGCGCGGCGGCTTGATGGAGCGCGCCGAGCGGATGCTGTTGCTGGGCCTGGGCCTTCTGTTCCCCGTGCTCGTGCCCGTCCTGTGGCTGATGCTCGGCCTCACGCTCGTCACCGCCGGCCACCGGTTCCTGATGGTCTGGCGCCAGGCGTCGGCCCCCAAGAAGCCGGTCCGGGAAGGCACTCTGGCCGGGCGGTGGCGGGGATGGCGCCCGAGCGAGGGCTTCGAGCGGCGGGCCAGTGCCGCCGCCATGGGCGCCCGCTGGCGCGAGCGTGCCCGCACGCCCCGCCCACCCCGTAGCTGACCAGCCGGTTCCCGTACTTCGCCTACCGGGCGGCGGCGTTGGTCGCCGCTGCCGTACCCGAGCGCGCCGTCGGCCCCCTCTCCCGCCTGGCGGGATCGGCGGCCCGGCCCTTCCTGGGCCGGCGAGCGGCAATGGTCGCTCGCCACGCCCGCCGCGTCCGTGGTGAAGACCTGTCCGGCCGCCAGGAGCGGGAGGCGATCAAGGCTGCCGTGGCCTCCTACGCCCGGTACTGGATCGAGTCGCTCCGGCTCCCCACCCTCGACCCGGCTCTCGTCGACGCTCGTTTCACCATCGAGGGCCTCGACCACATCCGGGCGGCCAGGGAAGCAGGCACCGGCGCCGTCCTGGCCCTGCCCCACGTGGGCGGGTGGGAGGTGGGCGGGTTCTGGTTCACTCGCAACGCGTTTCCCATGACCGTCGTGGTGGAGCGGGTCGATCCTCCCGAGCTGTTCGACTGGTTCGTAGGACTGCGGGGCAAGTTCGGCCTGACCGTCATCCCCCTCGGCAAG
>DASUXN010000180.1:0-6273 GCA_036377875.1 Acidimicrobiales bacterium | reverse complement strand
GCTCCTGACTCGCTCGTCGGCGACATGTCCTCGACGGCAAGACCCGTGGTGATCAGCAACGACGCGGTTCGCGCTCCAGAGAACGACGGTTGGTGCGCCCCCCGAACTAGCGCTCGCTGCGGCGGCGGAGGGTGGGCATCGGCGTCGCCCACTCGAGCAGGAGCAGGTCGCGGCGCTCGAACCACTCTTCGGCGGTGATGGCGTAGCGGATGTGGTCCTCCCACACCCCGTTGATGGCCAGGTAGCGCAGGGCCACGCCCTCGTCGCGCAGGGCCAGCTTCTCGACGACCCGGCGGCTGGCCTTGTTGCGGGGGATGATGGCGACCTGGAGTCGGTGAAGGTTGACGTCCTCGAAGGCGAAGCGGGACACGACCACCAGCGACTCGGGCACGTAGCCGTTGCCGGCCTGGGCCTCGTCGATCCAGTAGCCCACGTAGGCGTTCTGGAACGGGCCCCGCTGGACGCCCGACAGGTTGATCTCCCCCGAGAACCGCCCGTCGACGAAGATGCCGAAGCCGTAGCCGGTGCCCAGCTGCCACTCCCGCTCCCGCGCCCCGCAGCGGGCGGCGAAGGCGGTACGGTCGACGGTGTCGTTGGGATAGCCCTCGGCGGGGCGGGGCTCCCACTTCGTGAGCCACTCGACGTTGCGGCGCCGCACTTCCCGCCACTGCTCGAAGTCGGCGGCGACGAGGGGCCGCAGCGTGACCCGGCGCCCGTGCAGCTGGGCCCTGATCACCCCCGCTCCAGCAGGCTGAGGACGAGCCCATCGAGGATGTCGGACTCGCTGACCAGGCACGTGTCGTGCTCGAAGTAGCGCATTATGGCCACGAGGATGGCGGTGCCCCCCACGATCACGTCGGCCCGGCCTGCCTCCAGGCCCGGGTTGTGCACCCGGTCGGCCCTCTTCTCGGTGGCGAGGGTGCGGAATACGTCCTCGGCGGCGGCACGGGTGAGGACGAAGTGGTGGATGCGGTCGCGGTCGTACTCGGCCAGCCCCTGCTCGACGGCGGCGACGGTGGTGACCGTGCCGGCCAGGCCGACCAGCTGGCGGGCGTCCTTGGCGGTGGGGATGTCGCGGGCCACGTCGTCGAGATAGTCGCGCACCACCGACAGCGCCTGGCTGAGCTCGACCGCCGTGGGCGGGTCGCCGCGAAGGAACTTCTCGGTGATGCGGACGCAGCCGATGTCGACGGACACGACGCCTTCCGGTTCGGTCATTCCGACCGAGAACTCGGTGGAACCGCCGCCGATGTCCACCACGAGGAAAGGGCCGCCATCAGAATCCAGCTCGGCCACCGCCCCCCGGAACGACAGCCGGGCCTCGTCCTCGCCGCTGAGCAGCTCGGGGGGGCTGCCGATGATGGCGGCGGCGGGGGCGAAGAACTCGTCGCGGTTGGCAGCGTCACGGGCCGCGGAGGTGGCTGTCATCCGCACCGTGGTCACGCCGTGGCCGTCCATGACCTCCCGGTACTCGCGCAGGACGTCCAGGGTGCGCTCGATGGCCTCGGGAGCGAGGATGCCGGTGGCGTCGACACCCTGGCCGAGGCGGGTGATGCGCATGCGGCGGTCGAGCGCGTTCGCTTCGGCGTCGGCGACCAGCACGCGGGTCGAGTTGGTGCCGCAGTCGATGGCTGCGACCGAGCCGGTCAACTCGCGGCCCGCAGCTGTTCGGCGACCCAGCGGCCGACGGGGTCGTCGCCTCCGGCCAGATGCCAGGCCAGGTGGGCGTGGAGGCACTTCACGCCGATGCGGGTACCCCCCACGCCGCCGGACGGGCGGGGGCCGGTGTAGCCCTCGGGGATTGCCGCATCCCGCTCCGCCGCGTAGCGGGCGTGAGCCCGGCGCAGCTCCTCGACATCGACTGCCGCCTCGGCCGCCCGCACGCCGCCGGCCGCCTCCAGCCCGCTCACCGCCCGCCGCAGGTCGTCGTCGACCAGCCAGTAGCGGGTCGGCATGGGCGTGCCGTCGTCCAGGAACGGGGCGTTGCGGAGAACGGTGGGCCGCCCGTCGGCGTCGCGGACGACCACCTCGTAGGCCCCCTGCGGCTTCCGGCCGAGCAGGGTCGTAACCGCTGCTTCGTCTGTCCTGCTGTTCACCCCTGCTCCAGGCGCGTCACGAGCCCCTGAGCGTACCGGGGGCCGTCTCCCTCCTCATCGTGCTTGACGAAGGCGTAGACGGGGCGCTCGGCGCCCTCGGCCGCCAGGCGTTCGGCCCACCGGTCGAGGTCGGCGTCGTCGTAGGTGGCCCGCCGCAGCCGGAAGTAGGCGACCGGCCCGAGTACGGGCTGGTCGAGCCCCGGGTCGTCCTCCCGGTCGACCACCGCCAGCGACGCCCCGGCCGTCTCCAGCCGCTCGAACACCGGCTCCACGCGCCACGGCGGGGCCAGTTCGAAGACAGCGCCGGCCGGGCCACGCAGGCCGGTCACGGCGTTCGGGCCACGCAGGCCGGTCACGGCGTTCGGGCCACGCAGGCCGGCGAGCAGGGCGTCGAGGCGGTCGAGGTCGGGCTGGCGGTGGGGGAGGACGTACAGGACCGGACCGAGACGGTCGCCCAGCGGCGCCAGCGCCGCATGGAGGGCGGTGAACCGCTCCTCGAGCCCGTCCGTCGCCCGGCGGTGGGTTATGCCGGCGTGGGCCTTGGGGGCGAAGTGGAAGCCAGGCGGGACGGACGCAGCCCAGCGCTCGACCGCGGCCGAGGTGGGCAGCCGGCGGTGTGTGCTGTGGGCCTCGACCGTGGTGAAGGTCTGGGCGTAGGTGGACAGCATGCGGGCGGCGGACGTCTTGGGGGGGTAGAAGGGCCCGACCCACGAGGGGTAGGACCAGCCGCTGGTGCCGACCCGGATCAGAAGATCGACGTGATCCCGGCCCACACCCGTCCCCACCAGCTCTGCTCGGCGGGATCGGCGGACTCGGCCGGTAGGGGCGAAGTCGGGGCCGACGCCGGAGGGACAGGCTCGCCGGTGGGAAGGATGGCGTAGGCCTCCTCGCCGGGACGCACCAGCTGGTAGCGCTGGCGGGCGAGCCGTTCGACGGCCTCGTCGGTCCCGAGATAGGCGGCCTTGTCGGCCAGCTCGGCGTTGGCCACGTCGAGGGCGGCGGTCCGGCGTTCGAGGTCCTCCCGCTGGTCCAACTGGTCGAGGTAGGCCCGGGCCGGGAACGACCCGAGTACCAGCACGCCGAGGACGGCCAGCAGCGAGGCGACGAGCCAGGGGTGGCGCCTCAAGAACCGCCTCCCGACCCCGGCCCGCGGCTGGTGGCCAGCATGGCTCCGCCCCGGTACTCGGCGCCCTCGCCCAGCTGCTCCTCGATGCGCAGGAGCTGGTTGTACTTGGCCACCCGGTCGGAGCGGGCCAACGAGCCGGTCTTGATCTGGCCGCAGTTGGTGGCCACCGCCAGGTCGGCGATGAACGTGTCCTCGGTCTCGCCCGACCGGTGGGACACGACCACCCCGTAGGCCGAGCGGGTGGCGAGGGCCACGGTGGCGAGGGTCTCGGTGACGGTGCCGACCTGGTTGAGCTTCACCAGCACGGCGTTGGCCAGTCCCAGGCCGATGCCCCACTCCAGCCGCTCGGTGTTGGTGACGAACAGGTCGTCCCCCACCAGCTGGAGGCGGTCGCCGAGGGAGGCGGTGATGGACTCCCAGCCGTCCAGGTCGTCCTCGTTCAGGGGATCTTCGATGGAGACGACGGGATGGCGGGCGGCCAGGCCCACGTAGTAGTCGGCCATCTGCGTGGGGCTGAGCGTGCGCCCTTCGAGCTCGTAGTGGTCGTCCTTCCAGAACTCGCTGGCGGCGGCGTCGAGGCCGATGGCGATCTGCTCGCCGGGCCGGTAGCCGGCCTCGACGATCGCCTCCTCCAAGACCACGATGGCCGCCTCGTTGTTGGGGAGGTCGGGTGCGAAGCCACCCTCGTCGCCCACCGCGGTGCCCAGGCCGCGGCCCTTCAGCAGCTTGCTCAGGACCTGGTAGACCTCGGCGCCCCAGCGCAGCGCCTCCGAGAAGGAGGCCGCGCCCACGGGCAGGATCATGAACTCCTGGAGCTCCAGGGTGTTGGCGGCGTGGGCGCCGCCGTTGAGGACGTTCATCATGGGCAGAGGGAGGACGTGGGCGTCGACCCCACCCAGGTGGCGGTAGAGAGGGATCTCCAGCTCGTCGGCCGCCGCCTTGGCCACCGCCATCGACGTGCCCAGCACCGCGTTGGCACCCAGGCGCCGCTTGCCGTCGCTGCCGTCGAGGTCGATCAGTTGGGTGTCGAGACCGCGCTGGTCGAGCGCCTCCCAGCCGGTGAGGGCGGAGCGGATCTCGCTGTTGACGGCGTCGACCGCGCCGGTGACGCCCTTGCCGCCGTAGCGGGATCCCCCGTCGCGCCGTTCCCAGGCCTCATGGGTTCCGGTCGAGGCCCCCGACGGCACCGCCGCCCGGCCCCGTGCGCCGCTCTCGAGCACGACGTCGACCTCGACGGTCGGGTTGCCGCGGGAGTCGAGGATCTCGCGGGCCTGGATGTGCTCGATGCCGCTCATGGTCTCCTGTTGCTGGTGTGGCTGCTGTGGACAACGCTACCTCGGCCACTGCTCCGGTCAAGGTGAGGTTCGGGACCGAGCCCGGGTGGTACACCCCGAACCGTGCTGAACATTTCCATGCCCGTCGCGCCGACCGGCACGGCGAGCAGCCTGAGAAGCTAGGCCCCTGAACCTCTTCGACGCCCTCGTCGTCCTCTGCATCGTGGCCGCCGCCCTGGGCGGCTACCGGGCCGGCTTCGTGACTCGCGTCGCCTCCTGGGTCGGTCTGGCCGCCGGCCTCGGCGTCGCCGTCCTGGTGGCGCCCCGCATCCTCGAGGCGGTGGAGCAGAACACCGACCCTCAACTGCGGGCCCTGATCTCCATCGGCGTGTTCGTGATCATCGCCAGCCTGGGGGCCACGATCGGCGAGATCGCGGGGGTCAGCCTCCGCCGCCTGATCCCTCCCGGTCCCGCCCGCCAGGTCGACAAGGCGGTGGGCACGGTGGCCGCCGGGCTCGGCGTGCTGGTGTTGCTGTGGCTGCTCATACCCGCCCTGTCCGAGGTTCCCGGCGAGTTCTCGTCCCAGGTGCGGAACTCGACCATCGCCCGGGCCGTGGATCGAGCCGCCCCCAACGCGCCCGGGCCCCTCCAGGCTCTGCGCAACCTCGTTCAGGAAGCGGACTTCCCGCGCGTCTTCGAGGGGTTGGGGCCCAGCCCCGGCTCCGGACCGCCGCCCGAGGCGAGCGGATTGGACCCCACGGTGGAGGCGAGGGTGAGCGCCTCGACCGTCCGCATCAGCGGTCCTGCCTGCGGCCGGGTGCTGGAAGGCAGCGGGTTCTCACCCGAAGCCGGGATCATCGTGACCAACGCCCACGTGGTGGCGGGTGTCGACCGTCCCACCGTCCAGCGCCCCGACGGCGACCGCCTCCGCGGGCGCGTCGTCGTGTTCGACCCCAACCGCGACCTGGCCGTTCTCGAGGTGGACGGCCTGCGTCAGACGGCCTTGCCCGTCGGCTCGCCCGAGATCGGCGACACGGGCGCCGTCTTCGGCCACCCCGGCGGCCAGGTGGAGCTCGAGGTGTCGCCCGCCCGGGTGGAGCAGCGGGTCAACGCCCTGGGCCGAAACATCTACAACAGCCAGGTCACCCGCCGCGACGTGCTCGTTCTCGCCGCCGAGCTGCGGCCGGGTGACTCGGGCGGAGCGCTGGTCGATGCCGACGGCGCGGTCATCGGCGTGGCCTTCGCCATCGCCCCCGACGAGCCCAACACCGCCTACGCCCTCCACTCGAGTGAGCTGCAGGAGGTGCTGGACGCACCTCGGGCGGGAACGGTCGACACCGGCCCCTGCATCCGCTGACCCGGCCCGTATCCGTACCATGAGCGCCCATGGGGGTGGATCGCTGGTGGGCGTCGGTCGTGGCTACCGCCGCGCTCGTCGTGCTCGTCCTCGCCGCCGGCCTCGGAGGGCTGGCCGCCACGTCGCCCCGGCCCGCCGCCGCCCAGGCGTCGCTGGCCGAAGGCCCCATCGACATTCCCCTGGCCGCGGTGTCGTCCACGAGCCTCGAGCAACGGCTCGACGCAGTCGACTACCGCCTCCCACCGGGAACGTCGGTGTACGCCGCCCAGGTCGTCACTGCGCCGGGCGGGTCGTTGCGGTTGCTCCAGTTCGAGGCCGGGCGCGGGGCGCGGGCGGAGGGCTACTGGCCGGCCTCGTCGATCAAGGTCCTGGTGGCCCTGGGCGCGCTCGACTTCCTGCGGACGATGGGATTCACGGGTG
>DASUXN010000179.1:0-2496 GCA_036377875.1 Acidimicrobiales bacterium | reverse complement strand
GGCGTCGCTCGAACGCCTGGAGGGCGAACGCAGGGCCGAGGCCCGCCGTCGTCAGGCCGCATCCGGGACGTAAGTCTCAACGAATGCTTGAGCAGGGTCTCTGACCAGCCTCGACGCGCAAAGTGGCTGGTCAGGGCATATGTTCCGGCGGCACGAGTGAGTTGACAGCGCGGGCTCGATTGGCGAGTCTTACTCCGTCCCTGAAGCCCCCACCCCTGGTCGTGGGCCTCAGCGCCTTTTGCGAGGTCCGGTCGCAAGCATCGCGCCCGGGCGGAAGGTGCTGGGGGGGTGGTGGATGGGCGTGAGGGGGACAGGGGACCAAGTAGAGAACGTTCTGATAACCCACGTGCCGCCCGCGTTGGCCGGGCGGGCGGCGGGCTACCGAACGGCACCAACGGTCCCCTGAGTCCCCCGCTGCTACCGACCGGCCTACCGGCCCGGGTCGTCTACACTGCCCGCCCTTGACGCCAGCCTCCGACAGGAGGGTGAGGACGCGCAGCATGGCCGCAGACGACGACTTCGAAGAGATCGACGAGCCCGACGACCCCGACGTCGTCGACCTCGAGGCACTCGAGGATGACGAGATGCTCGACGACGACGATGTCGTCGACGACCTCGACGACACCCTCGAGGATGACGATGTCGTAGTCGACGACGAGGTTGTCGAGGACGAGGCCGAGGCCGCGCCAGCCGCCGCCGCCGACGACGACGAGGACGACGACGACGAGGACGACGTGCTCGACCCCGACGACGTCGAAGCCGGCCTCGACGTCATCCTCAAGGACCGCCTCGTCGCCATCGACGAGGACGACGACGAGGAGGACGAGGAGACGCCCGAGGTCGACGAGCGGGGCGACACCTCCACCAAGGTCCTGCCCAAGCGGGCCAACGAGTTCGTGTGCCAGTCGTGCTTCCTGGTGAAGCACTCCAGCCAGCTGGCCGATCCGAGCCGGATGTACTGCCGGGACTGCGTGTGACCAGCCCGCTCGACCGGCTGCTCGACGTCGTCTTCTACGCCCCCCTCGGCCTGGCCTTGAGAGCCGCCGAAGAGCTCCCAAATCTCGCCGCCCAGGGGCGGGAGAGAATCGGGAGCCAGTCCGACCTGGCCCGCATGGTCGGCAAGATGGCCGTGGCCCAGGGCCGCCGTAGAGTCGACGACCTGCTCGAACGCAAGCCCGCGTCGCCCCCCGGCACCGACCGGGCGAAGCCGTCCGCGCCCACTGGGCCCCCCACCGGGCCGTCCCCGCCCTCCCCTCCCGCCGCCGACTTCGTCGCCCCCACCTCGGGCGCCGCCAGCCCGGTGGCCGACATCCGGCCCGATCCTCCGGCCGCGGTTCCCGACGTGGCCCCCGCCACCGACGTCTCACCTGCTCCCCACGCCGACGACCTGCCCATTCCCGGCTACGACAGCCTGTCCGCCTCCCAGGTCGTCCAGCGCCTGGCCGGCCTCTCGACCGACGAGCTCGAGGCGGTGCGGGCCTACGAGCAGGCACGCCGGGGCCGCAAGACGGTGCTGCTGCGGATCGCCCAGCTGCGCGCTGCGTCCTGAGGCCCTGCGGGCGTGGAAGCGGCCCGCCTGGCCACCGAGGCTGACGTCCCCCGGCTGGCCGACCTCGCCCGCCAGGCCATCGAGGAGCTGGCCCCCCTCCGGGGCGGGATGGTGTGGAAGCGTAGGGAAGCCCGCCGGGAGCCGCTCGAGGACGAATTTCGCCGCTGCATGGCGGCCCAGGACGCCCGGGTGCTCGTGGGTACGATCGACGGCGTGGTCGTCGGGTACGCAGTGGCCCGCGTCGAGCAACTGCCGGACGGCACGACCCACGGCGTCGTCGACGATATCTACGTCGAGCCCGGGGCCCGCAGCGTGGGCCTGGGCGAGGCCATGATGGGCGACCTGGTCGCCTGGTGCACCGAGCACCGGTGCACGGGGATGGACGCCATGGCCCTCCCCGGCGATCGCTCCACCAAGAACTTCTTCGAGGACTCCGGCTTCACCGCCCGCAAGCTGGTCATGTACCACTCCCTCGCCCCCGATCCTGAGCCGTGAGACCGGAGGTCTGTGTCGGCGCCATCGCCGTGCTGGACGAGCAGCTCCTGCTCATCCGCCGGGGTACCGGGCCGGCGGCAGGGGAGTGGTCGATCCCCGGTGGTCGGGTCGAGCCGGGGGAGACCCTGGCCGAGGCGGTGGTGCGCGAGCTGGCCGAGGAGACGAACGTGGAGGGCGTGTGCGACCGCCTCGTCGGCTGGGTCGAGCGCATAGGCCCCGATCACCACTTCGTCATCCTCGACTTCGCCGTGACCGTGCTGGAACCGGGGGCGGTCAGGGCGGGCGGCGATGCCGCCGAAGCGGCGTGGGTCGCCTTGGACGAGGTGCCTCACCTCCGCCTCGTGGACGGTCTGGCCGAGTTCCTCCACGAACACGGCATCGTCGCCGTGATCGCCTAGCTCGAAGCCGGCGTCTCCTCCACGGCCGGAGGCCCGCCCGGATCGGGAGCAGAC
>DASUXN010000178.1:0-3351 GCA_036377875.1 Acidimicrobiales bacterium | reverse complement strand
GTAACCGCATGGCAGAGTGCTGGCAGTGGGTGTGTTCGTTTACGAAGGCCGATCGGCGGTGTACCGGCGTGACGGGCGCCGGTAGCGGCGATACCAGGCCCGGCGAGGTCCCTCTCGTGGGCGGCTCGTTCACCAGAGCGGTTCGTGTTGGCGACGCCGTCCGACGGCCGACTGGGTGGTGGACGGCCGCCGTGCATTCTCTCCTGCGTCATCTGGAGGCAGTCGGTTTCGAGGGGGCACCGCGGGTTCTCGAAATCGATGGAGACCACGAGGTGCTCACGTTCGTGGAAGGTCGCCCGGGTGTGCGCCCTCGGCCGCCGGCGCTGCTACAGGATTCGGGACTCGAGGGTCTCGGAGGCCTGCTTCGCAAATGCCACGACGCGCAGCAAGGCTTCGTCCCCGCTCCAGACGCAGTATGGATGGTGGGTCGGGTCCCATGGGTGACGGGACACGTTGTGCGCCACGGCGACCTGGTTCCGGGCAACACCGTCTGGCGTGGCGACGTTCCTGTCGCCCTTATCGACTGGGATTTTGCGGAGCCTGGCCTCCCAGTCGTCGATCTTGCTCATCTGGCATGGACTTCGGTCCCGCTGCGCTCGGACAGCCAGTGGCGGAACGAGGGGTTCGAGCGTCCGCCCGACCTCCGCCATCGCCTCCGAGTCTTGTGCGAGGCCTACGGCCGGTTCTCCCCGGCCGCTGTCCTCGTTGCCCTGGATGGGCTCCAACGGCACCTTGCCCAACGCACGCTCCGTCTGGGAAGAGCCGGGATCGAGCCCTGGCGAACCCTCCTGCAGCGCGGGGACCCCGCCGCCGGGGAACAGCAGCGGCTGTGGCTCGAGCGCAATCGCGCCGCGCTCGAGTCGTAGCGGCTGCGGCGCAGCGGTGGGCCTGCCACATCGCGTCGTCGGCACGCCGGGCGGGTCAGCGGGCGGCGGGTTGGAAGAGCTCGACGACGTTGCCGGACGGGTCTAGGAGCAGGATCTGTTTGCCGCCGGGTCCCTCGACGATGTCGTTGCGGAAGCGGGCTCCCGCGCCGCTCAGGCGAGCCACGTCGGCGGCGAGATCTTCCACGATGAAGTGGATGCGGTTCCAGCCTCCCGGTCCCGGCTTGGTGCCGTCGGGCATCGGCCGCCCGGCCGAGCTGGTCGGTCCCGCCAGCAGCAGGCGAAGGTGGCCCCGTCTGACGTCGGCGAACGCCGGTGCGGCGCTGGAGATCAGCTCGAAGCCGAGGAGCTTCGTATAGAAGCTGATGGCCTCGTCGACGTCGTCGACCATGTAGCGGACGTTGACCGTTTCACCGTTCGACATGCGCCTCATCTTGGCCTATGCCGCCGCCTGACGTGACGTAGTCGATCAAACGGGAAACGAATCTCGTTACCCTGAGACGCCTGCTCTTCGACGGGACGGCCCGATGACGGACTCCAAGGTGGTCGCCTGCCCGAACTGCGGCACGCGCAACCGAGTACCCGCGGCGGCGGACGGCACGCCGCGTTGCGCGAAGTGCCACAAGGCGATGCCGTGGGTGGTCGATGCCGACGATGCGACGTTCGCGCGCATCGCCGACGAGGCGTCGCTGCCGGTGCTGGTCGACCTGTGGGCGCCGTGGTGCGGGCCGTGCCGGATGGTCAGTCCCGCGCTCGAACAGCTGGCCGGCGAGCTCGCCGGGAGGATCAAGCTGGTAAAGGTGAACGTGGACGTCGCGCCTGGCGTCCAGCGGCGGTTCGGCGTGCGCGGGATCCCCACCCTCGTCTTCCTCCGCGACGGGCGCGAGGTCAGCCGAAAGGTGGGCGCCGCTCCCCTGCCGGACCTCCGGGCATGGGTGACGTCGGCGGCGGGGAAGGGCTGAGGGCCAGGCCCGGGTCAGGAGGGGTGGCCGGCCAAGGCCGGCCACGTCACCGACCGGTCCGGGGTCCTTCCGGCCTGCTCCACGACGGCGGCCACGGCCGCCCGGGGATCGCGGGCGAGGCCCAGTAGGAAGCCGCGGTGGTAGGCGTGGCAGGCCTTGCGGCCGAGCCATGCCTTCAGAATGGGAACGTTGACGACGTCGAACGCCTCGACGATGCCCTGGCCCAGGCAGTCGAGGCGCCGGAAGACCTCGCCGTCCTCGTCCAGCACCGCCGCCACCGCCTCGCCCACCGTCGGGCCCGTCGTGCCGGCGATGGGCGACGTCCAGAGCTCGTCCACGTCGCCCGCCCGCCAGTTGAGGGGGCGGTTGTGGGCCGAGAGCCGGGGCAGCAGGGACTCCGCCGTATAGGCGACCGGACCGGCGCCGGTGGCGTCCCGGACGGCGGCGTAGAGCGGCTCTCCCAGCGACGTTCTCCCCGCCGCCCCCAACCCGTAGGCGATCTCGACGTCGTCGTTGCCGGCCCGCACGGCCGCGACCGCCAGCTCGCGGCCGATCCCGTTGTCCAGATGGCCGTCGCCGAACAGCATCTGCCCGTTCTCGAGGCGCAGGCCGTGGTCGTTGTCCCAGTCGTGGAACACCCGACCGAGAAGGTCGCCCAGCGAGAGGGGCGGGTAGGCCTCGGTGCGGTCATGGATGGCGGCCAGCGTGCGGTCGTGGAGGGTCCGGCGCCGCACCAGTCGGAGAGGAACGGCCAGTTCCCGCAACGCCGCCGCCGTGTCGGAGGCGATCTTTCCTCGCAGGCACTCCCAGAACCGGGGGTACCGCTCGTGCCAGTACTCACGGATCGCCCCGATCGGCGTCCGGACGTGGCCCGAGGCGAAGGCATCGGTCAGGTAGTGCTGAGCGGCCGCCTCCCGGGCCATTGCCACGCACAGGTCGCCGCCGGTGCCACCGAGCCGGCACGCCTCGTCGAGGGCCGCTTGGTGCAGGCGGCGGTACGTGGTGCGGGCGGAGACGCCGGTATAGGAGTCGCCCCACGGCGCCAGGAAGTGGTCCTCGTTCCGCGCCGCCCGGGCGAGGAACCGGTCCCGTACTCGCCGCTCGACGTCGGTGCGGGCGGCCTGCGGGCTGAACTGGTAGGTCGCGAACTCCCCGCCGGTCCCGAAGCGAGGGTCCTCGACCGCCTCGTCGACGGCCATGACCTTGAGGGCGCAGACGACCTCGTCGCTAGTGCCCGTCAACACCCCGCTGGCACCAGGGACCGACGCCAGCTCGAACAGTTCGTCGGCCCCGAAGAAGTCCCCGCTCAGGGCGATGACGTCACCGTGGGACAGGAGAAACCGGCCACCGGACCGGCTCGGGGCGACGTCGACCTTCGCACCGGCGGTGGCCTCGTCGCCGATGGCCCGATGCTCGTAGGCCTTCATCGGTCACTTCTGACCGGGGAAGACGTCCTGCTCCGACTCGTGCCACACCGGGTGGTCGCCCGCCGTCTCGACGTTGAA
>DASUXN010000177.1:0-5262 GCA_036377875.1 Acidimicrobiales bacterium | reverse complement strand
GACCCGTTCCAGCCCATCGCCCGCAGCCGGTTGGGCGCAGCGGTTTTGGACGGCGGCGACTCGGGACCGAGCCCGTTGGCGTTACGGGCCCGGACCGTGAACGTGTAGCGCTTGCCGTTGTCGAGGCCGGGGACGACCGCGCTGGTGGCGCCGGCCGCGGCGGGAACGGTCTTGCCGCCAGGTGAGGCGGTGATGGAGTAGCCGGTGATGGCGGCGCCGCCGTTCCCGGCCGGGGCCTTCCAGCTCACGGCGGCCGAACCGTCGGCGCCGGTGGCGCGCACACCTGTCGGTGCCGCCGGCACCTGCGACAGGCCCGGGCCGACGAGGCGGACGCGGTGGTTCCGGGTGTCAGCCACGAGCACGCTCCCGTCGGGCCGCAGGGCGAGCCCGCCGGGAGTGTCGAGGCGGGCATCCGACGCCGGCCCGCCGTCGCCGGCGAACCCGTTGAGCCCGGTGCCGGCGACGGTGGTCATTGTGCCGTCGGGGTCGACGCGACGGATGGCGCCGTAGCCGGTGTCGGCGACGTACACCGCGCCGGTGGCATCCACACGCAACCCCCGGGGGCTGCTCAGGTCCCGCTCGGTGGCGGGACCGGGCGCAGGGTCGAAGCCCCGGACGCTGCTCCCGGCGACGGTCGTGATGATCCCGTCCGAACCGACCTTGCGGATCCGGTTCAGGCCGGTTTCGGCGATGTAGAGGTTGCCGGCGGCGTCGACGGCGATGCCCGACGGCTCGACGAGGGTGGCCTCGGTGGCGGGGATGCCGTCCATGGTCATCGTCACGCAGGCCGTCACGCTGGGACCGTTCCACCGCTCGCAGCCGACCACGGTGGTCACGGTTCCGTCCGGCGAACGCCGTATCACCTTCCCTTCGGCCTTGTGCGAGGTGTAGAGGTTGCCGGCGCCGTCGAAGGTGATTCCCAGTGCCGGCACGGGCCCGCCCGTGGTACCGGTCACGACGGTGAGGACGCCCAGACCGTTGACCCTCATCACCTGCCCGATCGAGGAGATGTAGAGGTCACCCTCGGGGCCCACGGCCAGCCACTCGGGATGGAGGCGGGCCGCGGTGGCCGGCATCGTCGACCCGGCCACGGGATAGTCGTGCCCCCCGCCGGCCACGGTGCTGACCACGCCGTCGGCGGCGATTCTGCGCACCCGCTCGTTGCCGAGATCGGCCACGTACACGTCGCCGTTGGGGGTGCCCACCACGTCGGCAACGCCGGCGAACTGGGCGTCGAGGGCCGGTCCGCCGTCACCGCTGGTGCGCCGGAGCCACACGTCCTCGAGGCCGGCGACGAGGGCTTTCTGGCCGTCGCGGAAGCGCCAGACACCGTCGATGTCGGAGGCGTAGACGGTGCCGTCCTCGCCTATGGCCACGCCCTCCCAGTAGCCGCCGGTCGTGCCTGCGACGGTGGAGATGACGCCGTCCGGGTCGACCTTGCGGACGCGCTCGAAGTCCACGTCGGTGACGTACACGTTCCCCTTGCCGTCGGGAGCCATCGAGGTCGCATGGAGGTTCGCGGCGGTGGCCGGTCCGCCGTCGCCCAGCTGGGGAGGCCACGACCCGGGCCCTGCGAACGTCGAGATGATCCCGGCCTCGTCGACCTTGCGCACGCGGCCGTGGTGCTCGATGAAGACGTTGCCGGAGCGGTCGACGGCGACCGTCCCCGGATTGCCGATGTTGGCCTGGGCGGCAGGCCCGCCGTCCCCGTCAGGCCCCAGGAGGGGATTCCCGGCGAAGTGGGTGATGATCCCCTGGGGCGAGACGCGGCGGACCACGTTGCAGGGGGCCGAACTGATGTAGAGGTTGCCGGCCCGGTCGACGGCCAGGCCGCTGATCCCGGCGACCTGGGCGGAGAGGGCGGGACCACCCGTGCCGCCGCAGCCGATCTCGCCGTTGCCGGCCACGGTGGTGATGGTCCCGTCGGGCGCGACCTTGCGGATGCGGGCGTTGCGGCGGTCGGCGATGTAGAGGTTCCCGGCGTCGTCGGCGGCCAGGGGGCCGGGGTCGGCCAGGTTGGCCTGGGTGGCGGGACCGCCGTCACCGCTGTAAGCGTCCCCTCCCCCGACGCCGGCCGCCACCGTCGTGCGCCCCGACTCCAGGTCGATCACCCGGACGACGTTGGCCCAGCCCTGCTGGTCGGAGTCCGAGACGTAGAGGCGGGTGCCCACCTTCACCATGCCCCGTGGCCTGGTGGCCACTTCGGTGGCGTGGCCGTAGCCCGGTCCGCCCGCGAAGGTGACGATTGTCGGCTCAGGGGCAGCTGCGGCCGCGGGAACTGCGGGCGCGACGAGTTGCCCTAACCCCCCGGCTGCCAGGACAAGCGCCGTCCCGGCCGCACGCCACCGGTGACGGTCCACCGACCGATGATCGGCATCGGGACCGGCCTACTTCAGTCGTAGTTCCGGATGGCCCGCACGTTGAGGAAGAGCATCAGCGCCCCGAACACGGCAACGACCAGGAAGCCCCGGCCGATCCTGGTCCAGTTGAAGTCCTCAAGGACAAGCGCACGCAGCCCTTCCATGATGTAGGTGACGGGGTTGAAGGTGGCGGCGACCTCCATGGGCCGGGTGAGGAGTTCCCGGGGGACGAAGTTGGGGGTGAGGAACAGCAGCGGGAAGAAGATCAACGAGCCCGACTGGGTGGCGGCGGCGCTTCGCGTCTTGAGGGCGATGAGCTGCATGTAACCGGAGAAGACCACCGCCCACGCCCCCGACAGCAGCAGGAGGAGGAGGAGGCCGACGGGCCCGCTGCCGATCTTGATCCCGAAGGGCAGCGCGAAAAGGACGATGAGGAAGGCGATTCCCACGCTCTTCACGCCTTCGGCGATCAGCTGGCCGAGGACGATGGCCGAGCGCGAGACGGGCGAGGCCCGCAACTTGTCGAAGTAGCCGCCTTCGACGTCCTCCACCATGAACTGGGCGGCGCCCCCGAACGACGAGGCGAGCAGGAGGGCGCTCGGGAGCTGGAAGGCGGCGTAGTTCTGCCCTTCCAGGAATGGCGTGCCGCCCGTCGGGAAGATCCTGGCCGCCTGGCCGACGTTCACGACCAGGAAGAACAGCGGGATGAACACGGTGGGAAGGAGCGCCTCGGGCGTCCGCAATGCCGCCCTGATCGCCCGGCCCCCGAGGGTCCAGTACTGCGTCATCGCACCTCCTGGACCTCTCCGGCGACGACCTCGCGGACGCGGCCGGTGGCGTCGAGGAAGACCTCGTCGAGGGTTGGGTCGTGGTCCAACGACTTCCGCCGGCGCAGCTCGGCCTTCAGCGCGGCGGGCGTGCCCTCGCTGACGATGCGCCCGTCATCGATGATGGCAAGCTCGGTGCAGAGCTGGTCGGCCTCCTCGAGGTACTGGGTGGTGAGGAAGACGGTGGTGCCCTGCTCGTTGATGCGGCGCACCTCGTCCCAGACCACCAGCCGGCTGGCCGGGTCGAGGCCGGTGGTCGGCTCGTCGAGGAACAGCACCTGAGGGCGGTGGACGAGGGCCGAGGCGAGGTCGAGCCGGCGCTTCATGCCCCCCGAGTAGCCCTTGATCCGGCGGTCGGCGGCGTCGACCAGATCGACCAGTTCGAGCAGCTCCTGGGCCCGGGTGGCCGCCTCCGCCGGTGAAAGCCCGAACAGCTTGGCCTGGAGGACGAGCAGCTCCCGGCCGGTCTGGCGCGGGTCGAGACCCGCTTCCTGAAGGGCGACGCCGATGCTGCGGCGGACCGCATCGGGATCGGAGGTGACATCGACGCCGGCCACGCTCGCCTTCCCCGACGTGATCGTGGTCAACGTCGTCAGCATGCGGACGGTCGTCGACTTGCCCGCCCCGTTCGGCCCGAGGAAGCCGAACACCTGGCCCTGCTCCACTTGCAGGTCGACACCCTGCACTGCGTCAACCGTCCCCGACCGCCCCGTGAACCGCTTGACCAGTTGCTCTGCTTCCACCGCCATCGCCATGCCGGCGACCCTAACCGCGAACTTCCCGTGAGTACCGGCGGTTTCCACGGCGGCCACCAACGAGCAGGATGGAGCGGTGGCGAGTGACGGGGGAGGCCTGGACCTCCCGGACGAGGTCACGTTCAGCAACCTTGACGACCCGCTGTTCGACGGGGCGGGGGCGACCAAGCGGGACCTGGTGGCCTACCTCGACGGCGTTCGCGACAGGATCCTCCCCGTTCTCGAGGACCGGCCGCTGTCGGTCATCCGGGTGCACAGGGGCCAAGAGGCCTTCATGCAGAAGAACGTGCCGAAGTACACGCCGGAGTGGGTGCGGACGGTCCGGTTCTGGGCGGAGTCGTCCAAGCGCGAGGTGTCCTACGCGTTGTGCAACGACCGGCGGACGCTGCTGTGGTTCGCCAACCAGCGGGCCGTGGAGTACCACCCGACGCTGGTCCGGACCGACCGCCCCGACCGGATGACCCATCTCGTGCTCGACCTCGATCCCCCCGAGGACGGCGGCTTCGCCATGGCCGTGCGGGCCGCCCACCTCGTCCGCCGGGCCTTGGCCGATCTCGGGCTGGAGGGGGCGGTCAAGACCAGTGGCGCCAAGGGCGTCCACGTCTTCGTCCCTATCGACGATTCGCCGCCGCTGGAGGACTCGGCCGCCGCCACCCGGGCCATCGCCGCCCGGGCCGCGGCCCTCGATCCCGACCTCGCCACCATCGAGTTCATGAAGGAAAACCGGGGCGGGAAGGTGTTCGTGGACGCAACCCGTGTGGGCGGAGCGACGGTCGTGGCTGCGTACAGTCCGCGCGTTCGGCCTGGGACGCCCGTGTCCTTCCCGGTCACGTGGGACGAGTTGGACGACGTGGCGCCGTCGGACTTCACGCTCCACACCGCTCTCGGGCACCTCGGGTCGCGGGACCCCTGGGCTGAGCACATGCCCGCCCCTCAGTCGTTGAGCGCCGAACTGATCGCCGAGGGCCACGCCATTCCCACCGCCCGGGTCCAGGCCATGCACGAGGGCAAGCGCCGAGACCGTGCCCGCCGCACGACGAGCTAGCCGAACGGACGTGGGTCGGGTCGGCGGGCGCCCTCGGGCCTCACCCGCGCCGACGAGGACGTCGCCATGGGAGCGGTGACGTCCTCGTACATCGGCACGGATATCGTTGGTGCCTCGCGCGGATCGACTGGCCTTCTGGTACGCCGGGTGGTCGGGGAGCGACGGCGGCCGGCGGCGGGAGCCCGTGGGGCGGGCGTCGGGCCACGAGAGGCGTAGATCCAGCCCGCCAGGGCAGTCAAAGCGATGGCTGCGGCACAGGCGATGAGAAGCGTTTG
>DASUXN010000176.1:0-15759 GCA_036377875.1 Acidimicrobiales bacterium | reverse complement strand
CTGGAACGGGTCGGGTCTGCTGGGCGACGGCTCGACGACGGACCGGACGGCGCCCGCTGCCGGACAGCTGACCGGCGTGGTGGGAGTGGCGGCCGGCGCCTACCACAGCCTCGCCGTCCGCGACGACGGCACGGTCTGGGCCTGGGGCTGGAACGGCCTGGGCCAGCTGGGCACCGGGTCGACGCTCGACAGTTCCGTCCCGATCCAGGTGCCCGGCCTGACTGGAGTCACCGCCGTCTCCGCGGGGACTTACCACAGCGTCGCCCTCAAGGCCGACGGCACGGTCTGGGCCTGGGGCTGGAACGGTGCCGGTCAACTGGGTGACGGCAACGTCGTCACCCGGCTCTCGCCCGTGCGGGTGGCCGGGCTCACCAACATCGACCGGATCGCCGCCGGCGGGTACCACTCGCTGGCAGTCCGCAACGACGGCACCGTCTGGGCCTGGGGCTGGAACGGCGTGGGTCAGCTGGGCGACGGAACACTGAGCGACCGGTGGTCGCCGGTCAAGCTCGGAGGAATCAGCCGGGTGAGCGAGATCGCGGCGGGCGGCGGTCACAGCCTGGCCGTCGGTGCTGGCGGCCGGGTCTGGGCGTGGGGCTGGAACGCCGGCGGCCAGCTCGGCATCGGCACCACCGTCGACGCCCGTTCGCCGGTCGCCGCCAACGTCACCGGCATCCGCACCGTCGCCGCCGGGAACCTCCACAGCCTCGCCCTCGGCGCCGACGGAACGGTCCGGGCCTGGGGTTGGAACGGGGTGGGCGAGGTGGGCGACGGGACGGCCGTTACCCGCACCAACCCGGTCGTCGTTTCGGGCACGGCGGGCACGGTGGCCATCGCCGCCGGTGCCTACCACAGCCTCGCCGGAACTTCGGCAGGCGGTCTGAAGGCGTGGGGATGGAACGCCTACGGCCAGCTGGGCGACGCCCTCGCCCCGGCCCGGGTCGCCCCTGCACCCGTGGCGGGGATCACCGGGGCCACCGCCGTGGCCGGCGGCGCCCTCCACACGCTGTCCGCCTGACCCGACGTCAGCCCACCGGCCACCCGTCTTCCAGCACGGCCAGTCCGTCGGTCGTGCCGAGCCATTCGTAGGTAGTGGCCGAGCCGGCCGAGGTCACGATCTCGATGCGCCGGTAGAGCGACCCCTCCCCCTCGATGGCGTCGAGCGTTGCCACCGCCTCGGCCAGCCGATCGGGCGCGAGCGTGACGACCACGCCCGGGATGGCGGCCCCGCCGGCGTCGAAGCGGACGGCCGGGTAGCCGTGCCCGCTGTCCCACATCCGGCCTCGGGCGGTCGCCCGCTCCCACCCCACCGAGAACCGCTCGAGGGCGGGCCAGCGCAGCTCGCCCGGCATGAGCGTCCCGTACACGAAGACCCGCACGGACAGAATGGTCGCGCGGGCTTCGTTTGAGGCTCGACCGAGGAAGGGTAGGCGCGACGCGATGGTGATGGAAACGAGGCGGCGGAAGCGGCGGCTGGTCCTGTCCATGGCCATGGCGGTCCTCCTCGCCGCCTGTGGAGGTGGAGGCGGGGGCGACACCGCGGTCGAGGACGACCCCGTGATCGACGACGACACTGCCAGCGAGCCGGGCGAGCGGTCGGTCCAGGTCCTCAGCGCCGACAAGACCCGCATCTTCGGAACTCTTACCGTGCCCCCGGCGGCCGCCAACGCCTCCGTTCCGGGTGCCTTGATCCTTCCCAGCGCCGGCCCCGGCGACCGCAACGGCACCCTCTCGCCGACCGGTGTCCCCAGCGGGCTGGGCCAGGCGCTGGCAGGCCAGCTCACCGACGCCGGCCTGGTCACCTACCGCTACGACCGGCGAGGGACGGGCGAGAGCAAGCTCGAGGACGGCACCGCGCTCACCCTTCAGGGTCAGGTCGACGACGCCAAGGCGGCGCTCGACGTGATGGCCCAGCGCAAGGAGACCCAGGGCAAGGACCTGGCCGTCGTGGGCTACGAGGAAGGCGGACTGGTGGCGCTGCGGGTGGCCGCCTCCGATCCTCGGGTGAAGCGGCTGGTGCTGGTCTCCACCGGGCGCTCTTTGGTCGACGTCCAGGCCGCCCGGCTCGCCGCCACGAACGGCCCCGAGTCGGCCGACGCCTTCCGGACCACGGTCGCCAACCTGATCGCCACGGGCACCCTTCCGCCTCTGTCGGACATGCGGGCCGAGCTGCGTCCGTTGCTGCCGCCGGAGAACGCCGCCTACCTGGCCGAGCTCTACCGGTTCGACCCGGTGGCGGAGGCGGCGAAGGTGCGGGCCCGGGCCCTGCTCGTCGTCCCCGCCAACGCCGCGCCCTACGACGCCGCCGGTCTCGCGGCCGCCCTTCCCGGCGCGCAGGTGATGACGGCCGCGGGCGGGCCCAACCTGACGATCGAGGACACCACTCCGCAGGACGACCTCTCCGATCCCATGAACCCGCGCCACGACCACGGGGCCGCCGCTCCCGTGGCACCGGTCGAACGGGACGCCGCCGCCTTCGATCGCATAACCGGCTTCCTCACGTCCGCCCCGTAAGGCCGCTCACCACCAGCACGATCCCGAAGACGACGAAGGCGCAGGCGGCCGCCACCCGTACCGTCCGGTCGGAGAAGCGCCGAGCCACGCGCTGGCCGGCCAGGATGGCGAGGGCGTCGGCCGCCACCATCCCCAGCGTCGAGCCCGCCCACGTGCCCCACAGCCCGTTGCTGGTGGCCAGCGTCACCGTGGCCAGCATCGTCTTGTCGCCCAGCTCGGCCAGGAAGAAGGCGGCGCTGGCGGCCACCACCGCCGAGCGACCGCCGGCGCGGCTGCGGGCCCGGTCCTGCTCCTCCTCGCCCAGCTCGTCGCCTCGCAGCGTCCATGCCGCGAACCCGAAGAAGGCGAGGCCCGCCACCACGCTGATGGCGTCGGTAGGCAGGTTCACCGCGACCACCGCCCCGATCAGCACCGACATTGCATGGACGGCGGCCGTCGCCAGCGTCACCCCCACGAGCACGGGCAGCGCCGGGTAGCGGGCCGCGAACGTCAACGCCATGAGCTGGCTCTTGTCGCCCAGCTCGGCCACACAGATCACCCCGAAGCTGAGAAGGAAGGCGTCCATGCGGTGGCCGGACCCTAGAGTTCGAGAGGCATGCCGTCCGCAGCGCCGAACCCCGACGCCCGGGTCGTGGTCACCGGGGGCTCGGCCGCCTACGAGATCCGTGACTTCCTGACCCGGGCGTCGGTGCCGTTCACCTACCTCGACGACGAGGGCCCGGCCGGAGTCGCGGTGTGCACGTTCGAGACGGGTGTATGCCTGACCTCGCCCACGCTCGAGGACGTCGCCCGCGAGCTCGGCCTGATCACCGCACCCTCGTCCGGCCACTACGACCTGGGCATCGTCGGCGCCGGCCCGGCGGGACTGGCGGCGGCCGTGTACGGCGCGTCCGAGGGGCTGTCGGTGTTGGTCATAGACGAGTTCGCGCCCGGCGGCCAGGCCGGCACCAGCTCGCGCATCGAGAACTACCTGGGCTTCCCCGAGGGCATCACCGGTCACGACCTGGCCGCGCGGGCCCAGGCCCAGGCCCGCAAGTTCGGGGCCGAGATTCTCGTGCTCCGCACGGTGGTGGACGGCCACAAGGAGGGGGACGTGTTTCTGGCCACCCTGTCGGACGGGGTTCCCGTGGCTGCGACGGCGGTGCTGATCGCCACCGGCGTGGACTGGCGGCGGCTCGACGTGGACGGCGTCGACCGCCTGATGCACGCCGGCGTCTACTACGGCGCGGCCGCCAGCGAGGCGCCGGGCGTGGCGGGCAAGGACGTGTTCATCGTCGGCGGGGGCAACTCCGCCGGGCAGGCGGCCATGCACTTCGCGGACTGGGCCCGGTCGGTCACGATCCTCGTTCGGGGAACGGGCCTGTCGGCGTCGATGTCGGCTTACCTCACCAGACGCATCGAGGACGCCCCCAACGTCGCCGTGCAGACGTGTACCGAGGTGGCCCGCGTCGACGGGGACGACTGGCTGCGGGAGCTGACCTTGCGGGACACGCGGTCGGGCCGGGAGCGTTCGGTTCCCGCTCACGCCGTGTTCGTCTGCATCGGCGGTCGTCCCCGCACCGCCTCCACCAGGGACGACGACGTCATCGTCGACGACCACGGCTACCTGGTCACGGGACGCGACCTGTACGACCACGGGCTGGGCCGCGCCGATCCCCGCTGGTCGGCTCGGGGCCGGGAGCCGTACCCGCTAGAGACGAGCCAGCCCGGGATGTTCGCGGCCGGCGACGTGCGCCATGGCTCCACGAAGCGCGTCTCCGCGGCCGTGGGCGAGGGGGCGATGGCCGTCCCCCTCATCCACCGATTCCTCGCCGACCGGTAGGCTCGCCACCAGGGGGAGAACGGGGTTCGGGAGGAGGCTGAAGCATGGCGGAGCTTCAGGCCGGCGCTGCGCCGGTCACGGTGGGGGGAGTCCGTCTGTCGAGCGACGCCGTGTCGGCCACGGTGGAGCCCGAAGCGGTGCGGCGAGGCTCGCGCCCGAGCCTCATCCTGTCCGCCCTCGAGGACGCCGGCCTGCGGGCCGACCACGCCGTCGCTCTCGACGCCCGGCGGATAGATCCCGACGTCGTCGCCGCTCGGGGCGCGACTCGAGGAGGCCCGAGTGGCTCGCTGGTGGGCGGCGCGCCGGGCGAGGTTGTCGTCGACGTCCCCGCGCCACCACCCGGTCGGGGCCAGGTGCTCCTCGTCGAGAACAACGGGGCGGTTTCGTGGTCGTTCCCCCAGGACCCCTTCGCGGCCGCCGCAGGGCGGCGAGGACGGGGTGACCCGTCCGCCCGCCAGCGGTTCGTGGTGCCGGTCGCGCCCACGGGCGACGACGTCCCGGGGACGCGGGGGATCATCGGCGCCGTCGTCCGCCGCGTCCTGCGGGTGCTCACCTTCGACCTGATCGACAAGGTGGCGGGCGAGGTCAGCGACCACTTCGTTTCTCGATGGGAGGAGAAGACCAGGCCCCATCGCATCCGGTCGTTCGCCCCCCAGGACTACAAGGAGCAGAACGTCGCGCCTCTCGACGCGGCCGCCCTGCGCAGCCTGGCCGAGGGGCCCGCGCTGTTCCTCATCCACGGCACCAACAGCCTCATCCACTCGGGGTTCGCCGCCTTCCACGAGGACACCGTGCGGTCCATGCACGACCGCTACCAGGGGCGCGTGTTCGGGTTCGACCACCCCACCCTGTCGGTCAACCCGCTCGACAACTGCAAGGCCCTGGCCGCCCTGCTCCCCGACGGCCTGACGCTCGACGTCGACATCCTCTGCCACTCCCGCGGCGGCCTGGTGGCCCGCAGCCTGGTCGAGCTGGCCGAGCCGGCGGGCACGTCGGGCAAGTTGCGCGTGCGCCAGGTGGTGTTCGTCGCCACACCCAACCGGGGCACGCCCCTGGCCGACCCGGAGCGCCTCGGAAGCCTCCTCGACGGGCTGACCAACCTGCTCGACCTGGTGCCCGACAACCCGGTGACCGACAGTCTCAACGGGATCGTCACGGTCGTCCGGCAGCTGGCGGTAGGGGCGCTCAAGGGCCTGGACGGCCTGACGTCGATGCGCTTCGTCAAGGCGCAGGACGATGGCGCCGCTTCGACCAACGGCCCCGCCGCGGCCGCCGGGACCTTCCTCGGCATGCTCAACCAGCCTCGCCAGGCGATCACGCGCTACCGGGCCATCGCCGCCGATTTCGAGCCGGCCCCCGAGTCGGGCCTGGCCATGGTGGCCCGCGACAAGCTGGTCGACGCCCTGTTCGGGTTCGAGCCCAACGACCTCATCGTCCCGACGGCCAGCGCCTTCTCCTGGAACGGCGGGCCGGGCTTCCCCGTCGCCGACCGCCTCGTCCTTCCGCCCAGCCGGGGCGTCGACCACTCCAGCTTCTGGACCACGCCCGAGGTCGTCGAGACGTTGGCCACTTGGCTGTCGCCCGACGACGCCGCGGTGCGGGCCGCGCCCGTGCGCGTCGTCGCCCCGTCGGCCACCGCCGCCGCTCCCCTCGCCGGTTCGCTCGACGAGGTCGACGAACGGTTCGCGGCGGGCGACCTCGACGGCGTCCGGCGGGCCATCGCCACCCTGCCCCCCGCCCAGTTCGACGAACTGCGGCGGCTGGTGGGCGACGTCGCCCTCCTCGACCTCGCCGACCGGGGCGGCGGCCCGCCGGAGCAGAAGGACGGCACCGTCTTCGTGGTGCCCGGGGTCATGGGCTCGCACCTCGACGCCCCGGACGGCGACGAGCGCGACCACATCTGGCTCAACCCGCTCCGCCTCGTCGCCGGTGAGATGCTTCGCCTGCGGGTGATGAACGGGTCCAGGAACGGTCGGGCGGCCGGCGGTGTTCGCTCCGCCGGTCTCTACCGGAGCTACATGCCGATCGTCCTCGCCCTCGACGAGCGGTGGAACGTGGTGCCCGTCTCCTACGACTGGCGGCTCCCGCTGCGGACGGCGGCCGACTCGCTGGCCCGCACCATCCGGGACCACTTCAACGGCCGCGTCGGACCCGCTCACATCGTCTGCCACTCCATGGGTGGCCTGGTCGCCCGCATGCTCATCGCCGGCCACCCCGACGTCTGGAACGCCATCGACAGCCCCAAGGACCGGGCCAAGGGCGGACGGCTGGTGATGCTCGGCACGCCCAACCGGGGTTCGTTCTCCATCGGGCTGGCGTTCACGGGCGACGACAAGCTCGTGCGCTGGTTGGCCGCCCTCGACATGGTCAACTCCAAGGCCGACCTGCTGCGGGTGCTCGCCTCGTTCCCCGGGCTGTACGAACTGCTCACCGCCCCCGACGCCGGCCCCGACGACAGCGACACGGCCAAGCTGTACGACGCCGCCTCCTGGCCGGACGGGCTTCTGGACGGCGCCCTGCTGGCCGAGGCCAAGGCCACCCACGCCGTGCTCGCGTCCAAAGGGTTCGACCGCGAGCGGATGTACTACGTGGCCGGGTCGGGGCACGAGACCCCCGACGCGGTGAAGGTCGGTCCCAACGGCAGCCTCCGCTACCGGATCACCAGGGCGGGCGACGGCCGGGTGCCCCACAGCCTGGGCCTCGCCGACAAGTCCGGCGGGCCGCTGTTCCCGGGCCGGACCTGGTACACCGAGGCCGATCACGGCGAGCTCACGACCGACGGTCGGGTGGTGAGGGCCGTCGACGCCATCCTCCGCGACGGCGCGACGACGCTGTTGCGCGACACCCGCCCGCCGGGGCACGGTCCCCGTTCGTCCCAGGACGGCAAGTGGCTGCCCGCCGCCCTTGTCGAGCCGGCCGAGCCGGTCGGTCCCGACGTCGTCGCCGGCGCCGCCCTCCGCTCGCCGACCACCTCACGGAGCGAGCGGCGGGCTGCCTTCCAACAGGCCGCGGCCACGGCCGTGTCGAGCTGGCTGGGCACGCCGCCGGCGACGGCGTCGACGGCTCCCGTCCTGCGGGTGCGCGTTCTCCACGCCAGCCTGGAGCACAGCAGCTACCCGGTGCTCGTGGGGCATTACCGGGGCGACCCGATCCGGGGGGCCGAAGGCTTCCTCGACTGGCGGCTGGAGGGCCAGCTGAGCCGCCGCCAGGCCGTCGAGCGGTACCCGCGCGAGATCGGCGACGTCCTGCGCATCACCACCGACGGTGGGTCGCCGGTGGGGGGCATCGTCGTCGGACTCGGCGGCAGCGGTGAGCTCACGCCCACCGGCCTGGCCGCGGCGGTGCGTGACGCCGCCCTCGAGCACGCCCTGGAATGGCTGGAGCGGCCCGACGAGCGCATGGTCGTGTCGGAGGGCGCCATCGGGATCACCAGCGTGCTCCTCGGCAGCTACGGCGCCATCGGCATGTCCCTGCCTGCGTCGGTGGCGGCCATCGTCGAGGGCGTCGTCCTGGCCAATGCGCTGCTGGCGGAGCGCAACGTCGACGACAAGGTGCGCATCGCCGACCTCGAGTTGGTGGAGCGGTACTCGGCGCCGGCCGAGGAGGCGGCGCGCGTGGTCCGCCAGGTGGCCGATCAGCTGCCCACGGCCGTCCGATCGCTCGTCACCCTGGCTCCCGACCAGTGGCTCTCGACGGGGGAGGGGCGCCGCCCGGCGGTCCCCACCTCCGACTACGGAGCGGGGATGTGGCACCGCCTCATCGTCTCCACCACCAACCTCGATGCCGAGGGGCGGTGGGTGCGGCTCCACTACACGTCCCTCGGGTCCCGGGCCCGGGCCGACCAGCTCGTCCAGGACGTCGACACCCGCATCATCGGCCGCATGCTCCAGGACGCGGTCACCCGGACGTCGGTCGACGGCTCGCTGAACGTCGCCCTGTTCGAGATCCTGTTCCACAACGACATCAAGCGGGAGCTGGCGGCGGTGGAGAACGTGCAGCTCGTGCTCGACGCCCGGGCGGCCGACCTCCCGTGGGAGGCCCTCACCGACCGCGGGGCGCTCACCGGCCAGCGCCCGTTGATCCACAACGCCGGCCTGCTGCGCCAGCTCAGCATCCCGACCACGGGCCGGGCCGACCCGTCCTCGGGCACCGGCGCGGCCCTGGTGGTCGGCGACCCACCCGGTCCGAGATCGTTCGGCCGGCTGGACGGAGCGCGCCGGGAGGCCCGGGAGGTGGCCGAACAGCTGGGCCGCCGGCTGGCCGTGACGGCCCGCATCTTCGACGCCTCGAGCGCGCCGCCCGACTCGGCGACCCAGGTGCTCAGCGCCCTGATGGCCGAGGACTACCAGGTCGTGCACATCGCCGCCCACGGCCACTTCGAGCCGCCTCGGGGGCGCAGGCCGGCCGAGATCGGCGAACCGGCCGAGCCGGGCACCGCCGAAGACCTTCCCGGCGAGCCGAACACGGCCCCTGTGGGTGGTGTGGTCATCGGCCCCGGCGAGTCGGAGTACCTCACCGCCTCGATGTTCCGGAACATGCGCCGCCCGCCCGACCTGGTGTTCCTCAACTGCTGCCACCTGGGCAGCGTCGGCGCGACGGTGATCGACGACCCGGACGCCCCCCCGCCCATGGCCTTCGCCCGCAAGCGGACCAACGAGCTGGCCGCCAGCCTGGCTCGAGAGCTCATGTCCATGGGAGTGAAGGCGGTCGTGGCCGCGGGGTGGTCGGTATCGGACAAGCCGGCGGCGGCGTTCGCCTACCGGTTCTACGAGCGGATGACGGCGGGGTCGATGTTCGGCGAGGCCGTCCGGTCGGCCCGCAACGCCGCCTTCGCCGCCGACGGTGGGGCGTCCAACACGTGGGCCGCCTACCAGTGTTACGGCGACCCCGCCTTCCGGCTCTTCGCAGGAGAGGGCGACGCCCGCCCGTCGCCCCCGCCCGTCTCGGCCGACGAACTCATCCGCCGTCTCGAGGACATCACCGTGCAGGCCGGCGACGCCGGTGCCGACCGCCGGGCCGACCTGCTCGACCAGACCGCCAACCTCGAGGAACGGGCGAGAGAGTTGTGGTCGGAGGGCCGGGTGTGGAGCACGCTGGGCGATGCATACCGGGGTCTGACCAGCTACGAGCCCGCCGTCCGCTGCTACCGCAAGGCCCTCGAGGTCAGGGACAGCGAGGTCCTGATCGGCTCGGTCGAGCAGCTCGCGTACTGCGAGCACCGCCTGGCCATGGAGATGGTGGCGGGCCGGACGAAGATCGTCGGCCTCGACAAGCCCAACACCCCTGCGGCCTTGCGGGCCAAGGCCGAGGAGCGGATCACCGCTCTCGACGCCCTGGGCCCCTCGGCCGAACGCCACGTCCTCCGCGGTGGGCTGTTCAAGCAGGACGCCAGGATGTCGACGGGGGAGGAGCGCAAGAAGGCGTTGAAGCGGGCGGCCGAGGAGTACGCCGCGGCGTGGCGCATCGACGGCAAGAACTACGGCGCCTTCGTGGCCCTCCAGCTCAACCGCCTGGGCGCCCCCCTCCCGGCCCGGACGAGGTCGGACCTCGAGGCCCATCTCCGCCGCCGGGAGGCACCTGCGGTCGTGACCAGCTTCTGGGACCGGGCCGAGCTGGGCGACTTCCTGCTCACGTCGGCCCTCGTCGACGGGACCATCGGCGAGAAGGTCGACACCATCGCCGCGGCCTACGTGCGGGCTTTCGCCGAACGCTCGCTCCCCTCCAACCGGGCCTCGGTCACCAACCACATCGACCAGCTGGCGGAGATCGCCCCGAGCCGCTGGAAGCCGACCCTCCAGCGCCTCCACCGCCACCTCGTCGACTGGCGACCCCAGTTGGCCCAGTCGTAGACCCCGTCGGTCAGGCCGAGTCCGTTCCCAGAGGTTGGCGCGTGTGCCAGGCCGCCTCGGCTCGGGCGAGCACCTCGCGCAGGGGCAGGCCGGTGCGGCGAGCGGCGCGGGCGGCGTCGTCGTGCTCGACCTTGACCCGGCCGGCGCTGACCTTGACCCGGATGGGCACGCCCTCGACCTCGACCTCGGCGTTGAGGCGCGCCGCCGGCCAGCGGTCGAGGCGGCGGCCCCGCACGCCCAGCGAACCCGTCTCATTGGCCAGCACGCGGCTGAGCTGCTCGACGAGGGCGGGGTCGCCCAGCGCGCTGACGGTGTAGGCGGGACGGCCCTTCTTCATGACGATGGGCGTGATCCACGCGTCGTAGGCGCCGGCGTCGAGCAGGGCGGCCACGGTATGGGCCAGCACCTCGCCGGTGGCGTCGTCCACGTTCACCTCCAGCTGCACGACGGGCTGGCCCGGTTCGTCGGCGGCCGTCACCAGGGCTGTGCCCAGGACGACCTGGGTGACGTTGGGCAGATCGTCCAGCTCGCGCGTGCCCGCGCCGAACCCGGTGGCCACCACGGTCATGGCCGGCAGAGGCCCGTAGGACGTGGCGTTGGCGGCCAGAAGGGCGGCGCCCGTGGGCGTGGTCAGCTCCACGTTGAGGTCCCGCCCGTACGTGGGCGCCCCCCGCAACAGCTCGACCACCGCCGGGGCGGGATTGGGCAGGATGCCGTGCTGGGAGCGGACCATGCCCGAACCGGTGGCCACCGGGCTGGCCCGCACGTCGTCCACCCCCAGCACCTCCAGCGCCGAACACACGCCCACCACGTCGACGATGGCGTCGATGCCGCCCACCTCGTGGAAGTGGACCTGCTCGGGCGGCCGGCGGTGCAGGCGGCCCTCGGCCCGAGCGAGGGCGGCGAACGTGGCGTGGGCGCGGTCGCGTACCCGGTCGGGGAGGCGGGCCTCGTCGATGAGCCCGGAGATGTGGGCGTAGGTACGGACGACCCCGTCCTCGTCGGCGTGGACGACGGCCCGGCTGGCGGCCAGTCCGGCCCGCATCACCGGTTGGAGCTCCAGGCGCCAGCCGCCGATCGGGACGCGCTCGATGAGGCCGCACACCTCGTCCACGTCGGCGCCGGCGTCGAGGAGGCTGCCGAGGGCCATGTCGCCGGCGATGCCGGCGAAGCAGTGGAACCAGGCGATGGTGGTCATGGCGCCGTCAACGCAGGATCCGCAGCACCGCGCAGGCCGCTCCGTAGCCGTTGTCTATCCCCACGACGGTGAGTCCTGAGGCGCAGGAGGCGTGCATCGCCAACAGGGCGGTGACCCCCTCCAGTCCGGCGCCGTACCCGACGCTGGTGGGCACGGCCACCACCGGGGCGGGCGTCATCCCGCCCACCAGGCTGGCCAAAGCCCCTTCCATGCCGGCCACCACGACCACCACGTCGGCCGCGGCGAGCTCGTCGACGTCGACGAGCAGCCGGTGAACGCCCGCCACACCCACGTCGGCCAGCCGCAGCGGGCGCAGCCCGTGGGCGTGCAGGGTGGCGATGCACTCCTCGGCCACGGGGAGGTCGGCGGTGCCGGCGGTGACGACGAGCACCCGACCGGGCCGCTCCAGCTGGTGTCGCCAGGTCAGAGTGCGGCCCGTGCGGGTGGCGCCCGGGTTCCGGGCCTCGGCCGCCGCCGCCTGCTCGTCGCTGGCCCGGGTGAGCAGTACCGGCGTGTCGCCCGGCTCGGCCAGCAGCTCGGCCACGATCTCGGCGCACTGCTCGGGGGTCTTTCCCGGCCCGTAGACCGCCTCGGGCAGGCCCTGGCGCAGAGCCCGGTGGTGGTCCACTCGGGCGAAGCCCAAGTCGGCGAACGGGAGCCGGCGCAGGTGGGCCACCGCGTCGTCGGGGGCCAGCGCGCCGGACCGCACGTCGTCCAGCAGGCGCCTGAGGGCCGGTTCGTCCACGGCGCAATTATCGCCGGGGGTGAGGAGAGGTGCCCTATCGTCTCCGGCGATGACGAATTCGGCCGACCAGCGCGCCCTGCGGGTCGGCTTCCTCGGGCCTCCCGGCACGTTCACCGAGGAGGCCCTCCTCGGCGAGCCCGACCTCGCTGCCGGCGAGCTCGTCCCCCTCCGCTCCATGCCCGACGTGCTGGCCGCGGCCGCGTCGGGCGAGGTCGACGTGGGCTTCGTCGCCCTCGAGAACTCGATCGAGGGGACGGTCCGCCAGGTCCTCGACGGGCTCATCTTCGAGCACGACCTGCGAATCCGCCGGGAGGTGGTCCTCAGCATCCGCCAGAACCTGCTGGCCCCGCCCGGCATGTCGCTGGCCGACGTGCGGCGAGTGTCGTCGTTCCCCGACGCCGCCGCCCAGTGCCGCCGCTTCCTCACCGAGCAGCTGCCGGGAGTGGAGATCGCCGCCGCCACGTCCACCGCCGAAGCGGCCCGCCAGGTGGCGGCGTCGCCTCCCGACGGCACCGCCGCGGTCGGGACCGCCCTGGCGGCCAAGCTCTACGGGCTGGAGGTGCTGGCCGAGAGCATCGAGGACCACTCCGACAACCGCACCCGGTTCGTGGTGGTGGCACCGCCGGCGGCCGGCATTCCCGCCCCGACCGGCCACGACAAGAGCACGATCGTGTGTTTTCAACGGCAGGACCAGCCCGGGAGCCTGCACGGCATCCTCGGGCAGTTCACCGCCCGCGACATCAACCTGACGAAGCTCGAGTCCCGTCCCACCAAGCACAGCCTGGGCGACTACTGCTTCATCATCGACCTCGAGGGCCACATCGACGACGAGGTCGTGGCCGACTGCCTGCGCGACCTCCACGCCCACCTGCGCAACCTGAAGTTCCTCGGCTCCTACCCCGCCGCCGGTGACGACGGCCACGTCATCCGCCGTGATGCCGAGGCGGCGTGGCGGGAGGCGGACGCCTGGGTGAGCGGCCTGCGGGCCCAGATCGAGCGCCCCTCCCGGCCTGGGTGACGGCAGTAGCCTCCGGAAGTCGGGAGGGATGGCAGAGCGGCCGAATGCGAGGCTCTTGAAAAGCCTTGGGCGATGAGCCCCGTGGGTTCAAATCCCACTCCCTCCGCGTGCGCAAGACCTCACTCCTGATCGCAGTCCTGCTGCTGACCACCTGCGTGCCCGACCGGGCGGACCCTCCCGCCCCCACCGGCGCCTTCGCCCATCGCTTCGGCGTGGCTGCCCTGGACGGGGCGGCCGACGAGCTGTCCGCCACCGGCGCCCTCCTCGCTCCACCGTCCCCCGCCCGGTCCCGTCCTCGTCCCGCCGACGAGTCCTGCCCTGCCCTGGCCGACGCCGGCTTCACCGCCCGTTGCGGCATGGCCCAGTCGGCCGGCGGCCCGCTGGTGTGGGTGGTTCACACCCGGGCCGAGGGACGGGGGCTGCGGGCCCAGGTGCTGCGGCCGACGGCCGGCGACGGCGATCGCCTCGACGTGGTGCTCGAGGTCACCGACGAGAGCGGGTCCCGCTTCGACGACATCCGGGCCACCGTGGCCGACATCACCGGCGACGGCGACGCGGAGATCGCCGTGTCCTTCTACCGCCGGGGGGCGCAGCAGGTCCTGGCCCTCGACGTCGTCCAGTGGCCGGGGAGGGTCACCCTGCACCGCGACTACGTCCAGGGCTCGGCCCGGGCCACCGCCGGGAAGCTGGAGGGATGGTCGGCCCCGGGCGGGGGCGGCCTCCGCCACGAGACGATCACCTACGGCGACGGGGCGTGGCGGCGGACGGTCGCCAGCGCCGAGTCGGCCGCCGTCTACGGCCAGGACTTCGCCGACCCCTTCCTGCTCCACGCCGGCACCCGCTACTACGGCTACTCGACCAACCGGGGCGCCTCCAACGTGCCCGTCGTCACGTCCACCGACCCCTCGGGCCGTTGGTACGCCCTGCCCGACGCGCTCCCGCGCCTGCCGTCGTGGACGTCCCGCGGGCGGGTGTGGGCCCCCTCTGTGCTCGACCGCCCGTCCGGCTACGTCCTCTACTACACGACGCGCGAGCTGGCCTCGGGCCTTCAGTGCATCTCCCGGGCGTGGTCGGCTTCGCCCGCCGGGCCCTTCTCGGACACGTCGACCGGCCCGTTGATCTGCCAGACCGAGCTCTCCGGCTCCATCGACGCCAGCCCCTTCGTGGCCCCCGACGGGCGCGCCTACCTGACCTGGAAGAGCGAGGGCTGGGCCGCCGGCCTGCCTGCCCAGCTCTGGGCCCAGGAGCTCAGCGGGGACGGGATGTCGCTGGTCGGAGAACCCGCTCTGGTCCTCGGCCAGGACCGGGACTGGGAGCTGCCGACGATCGAGGGCCCGTCGATGGTGGCCGAGGGCGGCGAGCTCTTCCTCTTCTACAGCGCCGGCCGCTGGCAGAACTCGAGCTACGCCGTGGGCTGGGCGCGCTGCTCGTCGCCCCTCGGGCCGTGTGAGAAGGACGCCGACCAGCCACTGCTGCGTTCGGCCGGCGACGGCACCGGCCCGGGTGGCCCCGGCGGCTCCGAGGTCGTCGCCGACCGCTCGGGTGGGCGCTGGATGGCCTACCACGCATGGGTCCCGTTCGAGGGCGGCTATCCCGCAGGACGGCGCATGCTCCACGTCACCCCGCTCCGCTTCGTGCAGGGCCGTCCGGTCCTCGGGACGGGTGAGCTGGCCCCGTGAGCTGTGCAACACTCGCGTTGTAGCAGGGAGAGGTGACCGAGTGGCCGAAGGTGATCGCCTGCTAAGCGATTAGGGGGTGTAAAGCCTCCTCAAGGGTTCAAATCCCTTCCTCTCCGCCAGATCAGCCCTAGCGGCCGGCTCGTCACAGCCAGGCGGCTACCCCTCCGTTCCCGGAGCAGGTCCCTTGGCGGTTCTGGGAAAAGCTGTACTCGCCGTTTCGGCAACGGGCGGTAGCGCCGGGCGGCGCACTGTCGGACGCATACGGCCGGCACACCCGGTTGCCGTCGACGTTCGTATACGTACCGTCAGGGCAGCTCGTTGCCGCATCCGGGGTGACGGCTGTGCGGGCGGTCGCCGCCGTAGTGGCTGGGGCGGTGGGAGTCGTCACCCGGGCAGCCGTCGTGACCGGGGCGGCGGTCGTTGTGGTGGTGCTGGTGGAACTCGTCGTCGTCGACGTCGAGGTCGGTGTCGACGTGGACGTCGTCGTCTCCGGCGGGACGGTCGTCAGGCGGGGGATGGTCGTCCCGGCTGACTCGACGGTCGTGGGCAACAGATCGGCGAAGCCGTTCCCGTTTGCAGCGATCCCGACCACGACCAGCGCGGCCAAGTACAGCGCGAAGGCGCGCCGCCGTGTCCCACCGTTCATCGCGTTCTCCCCTCCGCCTGTCCCCTGTACTTCAGGGTACGGAGGCCCCTGCGCTACCGATAATCACGCTCATGACCGGAGTCCCGTCCGCCGATACCCATTAAGGACCGTCCGGTGCGGGCGCACCACGGCGGAAGGAGCCGGAAGTCGTGAAGTTCAAGCTGTACGCAACGCTGACCGTGGGCCTGCTGGTGGCCGCGGGCATGACCGTGGCGGCCCCGGCGTCGGCGGCAACGGTCATCAACGTCCCCGCCGGTCAGCCGACGATTCAGGCCGCCATCGACGCCG
>DASUXN010000175.1:0-6017 GCA_036377875.1 Acidimicrobiales bacterium | reverse complement strand
CGGAGCGGTCGACGTCCGCCTCCATCGCGTCACGCCGCCACCGGCCGCTCCACCCCCCGCCGCTCCGGCTCCCACCGCGCCCCCTCCCGCTACCCGCCCGCCTGCCGCCCCCCTACCGCCCGCCGCCACCGCTCCCAAGCTCAGCCCGGCGGCGGTCACGGCCGGGTCCCTGGCCGTGCTGGCCCTCGCCGTTGCCGCCTTCACCCGCCTGTGGGTGAACGGCGACCTGATGCTGGACGGGCCCGGCGTCTCGCTGTTCGTCCGCCTCAGCCTCGATCATTGGGACGGGCTGGGTGTGCCCTACTGGTGGTCGGACATGTGGTCAGGCAGCCCGGTGTGGTCGCTGGCTCCGTCCTTCCCGGTTCTCATGCTCGTGCCCCTCGCCGCCGTGGTGGGGCCGGACGAGGCGGTCAAACTGGCCTCGGTCGCAGCTCAGGTGGTGGGGGCGTGGGGCGCCTTCGTGCTGATCCGCTCGCTGTGGAGGCGCACGCCGGCGGCCATCGTGGGGGGCGTCGTGTACGGCCTCCACCCGCTGTTCGCCTCCCACGCCCTGTTCGGCCACGAGACGTCGCTGTGGGTCATGGCCGCCACGCCGTGGCTGGTGTGGAGCCTCCGCCTCGCCCTGCGCGGCGACGGGGCCCTCTATGTGGCCCTGGCCGGGCTCATCGTGGGCTTCGCCGTGCTCCACCAGGCCGAGCACGTCTACGCCCTCGCCATCCTGTGCGGCAGCCTGCTGGCGGTGGAGGTGGCCCGGGCCCGCTTCACCCGCACCGGCCCCCGCAGCGTGGCAGGCGTGCTCTTCCGGGCCGTGGTGGTGGTAGCCATCGGCCTCGGCGTCATCGCCCACTGGCTGCTCCCGTTCATGAGCAGCCACGAGAACTTCGTCCTCACCACGCCCGACAGCGTGCGGGCGGTGCTGGTCGAGGGCATCGCCGGCGACCTGGGCCGGGAGATGGGGCTGTTCGTCAACCGGGCCGAGGCGGTCGACGGCACGGTGGGCTTCGACCGCGACCTCCTCGCCGGCAACTTCTACCTGAGCTGGGTCGCCCTGGCCCTCACCCTCGTGACCCTGCCGTTCCTCGGGCGGCACGACCGCGACGGCTGCCTCACCGCCGTCCTGTTCTCGTCGGCGGTGGGAGTGTGGATGTCGACCGCGGCCGTGCCCCTCGCTTCGAGCGGGCCCGCCGAACGCCGCCAGCTCCTGCCCTTCATCGTGGTGGGGATCCTGGCCGGCCTCCTCGTGGGCAGCTTCATCCACCGGCTCCGGCTGGGACGGGCGGCCACGGTGGGCGGGATCCTCACCGCCGCCCTGCTCGTCGGCCTGCCCTACTTCGCGCCGTTCCTCGCCCTCCAGCGGGTGATCCCGTTCCTCGAGAGCATCCGCTTCCCGCGCTTCTACCATGTGGCCGCCCTGGGCATGGCCATGGGCGCGGCCTACGCGGTGGTCCTCGTGCAGCGCTGGGCCGAGGGTCGGGCCCCCAGGCTCGCCCCTGCCCTGGCCAGCGCCACCGGCCTGGCCGTGCTCGGGCTGTTCGTGCTCGACGCCCACCCCTACCGCAGCTACTACGACGCAGGGCCGCCCGACCGCGAGCTCGCCTACTCCGACCTCGACCAGCGGCTCGACGCCCGGGGCGCCAGCGACCGGCTCGGCCTCGGCGGCTACGGCGACCCCGGGGCCGTCGACCACCTCCTCCAGACGGGACGGGAGCTCGCCACCGGTTGGCCCCATCCCCTCGCCGCCCGGGACCTGTGGCGGCTCAACGGGGAGTCGTTCTTCGGTCCCACCGGCTACCGCGATGCCGCCCTCGGCCTGTCCGGGGTCTCCCAGCTGGTGGAGGAGCACTTCGTGAAGCCCGAGGAGGGCGGGCCCCTGGTGGGCGAGGTCCGCCTCATCCCCAACCCCGACGTCCTGCCCATGGTCCGCGCCTACGACAGCGCGGTGGTCGTAGGAGACACCGAGCTGGCCCCCGTGCTGGCCACGTCCCTCGCCTCCCGCAACGTGGGTGTGGTCACGGGCGGGGCCGACGTGGGGGACCGGCTGGGCGGCGCAGCCCGCACGGTCCTGGGGAACGAACCGTGCGAGACGTCGGCCGTGGCCGGGGCGGGTGACGTCAGCGGCGAGCTGGCCATGGCCTGCTCCTTCGGTCGCTGGGTCGGGATCTACGCCGAGATCGGGTCGGTCTCGCTCCGCAACCGGCCGGGCGGCATCTTCGAGGCGCCCGCCGACGGCCTGCGGGGCCTGGGCGTGTGGCTCGACCGCCCTCCCCATCCCGCCGCCCTAACCCTCTGGGAGCTGGCCGAGGACGGGCGCTCCCTCGGCCGGGAGGTGGCCACCGTTTTCACCAGCGGCTACGACCACTTCGGCATCGCCGCCTTCAGCTTCGAGCCTCTTCCCGACTCGGCCGGCAAGCGCTACGCCTTCGAGCTGTTCTGCGACACCTGCGAGGGGCGAGACGGGTTCCCCCGCCTGGCCACCGCCAACGACAGCCGCAGCTCACCCAACCTGCTGCGCAACCGCAACCGGGTGGGCGGGCGCGTCGCCGACTTCTCCCTGCTCTACGACCGGGTGCCGGTGGCTGCCCCGTCGGCCACGACGGTGGACGCCCGCCGCGACGGCTTCGGGCGCTGGGCAGTCCGCTCCTCGGGGACGAACCCGGCGCTGGTGGTGGTGGCCGAGGCCTGGTTCCCGGGCTGGAAGGCCCAGGTCGACGGCCGGGACGTGCCTGTGTTGAAGGCGGACGGCGCCTTCCTGGGCGTGGCCGTGGAGCCCGGCGAGCACGAGATCACGTTCTCCTTCGACCCGCCCAGGGCGGCGACCGCGGGCCGGGCCGCCACCACCGTCACCCTCGTGGGGGCGGGGATCCTGCTGGTGGCCGGCGGTCGCCAGCGCCTGCGGGCCCGCCGGCGCGCGTTGGCCCCGGCCGGTCGGACCTCAAGGCCGGCGGGCGACCAGCTCGACGTGGGCGCCCCAGCGCGACGTCCAGTCCGGGAGGCGGTCCTCGACGCCCGTCAACCACAGCCACGCCTTGCGGCCGGACTTGGGGAGAGCCCAGGCCGCGAACGAGAGAAGGCTGTGCTGGCGGCGGTCGACGACGGAGAAGCCCGCCTCCTCGACGAGCCCGACGAGGGTGGCGGCGGTGAACTTGGACCGGATGGGCACGCCGTCCCACTCGGGGCGGACACGCCGGCCGACGCGGACGACGGGATTGTCCTCGACGGTCTCGGCCAGGACGAGGTGCCCGCCCGGGCGGAGGGTGCGGCGGACCTCGGCGAGGACGCGGACCGGGTCGTCGAGGTGGTGGAGGACGTGGATGCACCAGACGAGGCCGAGCGTGGCGTCACCGAATGGTAGGTAGGCGCCGTCGGCGGCGGCGACGGGGGCCTTGGCGGCAGCCGCCGCCTCCCCCACCCGGTCCACCTCGGGCTCGATGCCGACCACCCGCATCCCCCGGTCGGCCATGTGGTTCGTCCAGAACCCGTGGCCGCATCCCAGGTCGAGGACGGGACTGTCGCCCTTCAGCCGGTCGAGCCACTCCTCGACGAACGGGTTGAGCCCCGCCCCCTCGGACTCGTCGTGAGCGGAGGCGTGGGAGGAATGGGCGTGGGAACGGGCCCCGCCCGTCACCCCACTTCCACCAGCTCGGGATCCACCGGCTCCAGGGGCTGGGGCTGGTGGCGGCGCCGCCAGGTCGTGGCCGAGAAGAGCAGGCCGACGCCGCCCGACACGCCGACCACCGCGCCCACCCACAGCGGCGGGCGGGACGAACCCTCGTCGGGCGAGTCGGACAGCACGATGCTGCCGTCGGTGTTGGTGCCGGGACGGACGGGCTCAGGGCGTTTGGACGCCGCCGGCGGCGCGGCCGGCGCCCCCACCGTGGTCGTGGGTTGGGAGGCCAACGTGGTCCGGCCCGGCGTGGTGCTGGTGGGCCCACCGGGGGTGAGCGCTCCTGCGACGCCGGCCGCCAGCGTGGTAGACGGAGCCGGGGTCGAGCCGCCGGGTGAGATGACCCCGGTCGTGGTCGGCTGGTTGACGGTGGTGGACGTGGCGGACGCCCGAGGCTGGTAGGCCACGCTGAACTGCTGGTTTCCCCGCGCCCCCGACCCGCACGCCTGCACCCGAACCACGGTCGGTCCGGTGGGGACGTCGGACGCGTCGACAGTTATGTCGAAGTCGATCGAGCCGCTCGTCGAGTAGTTGCGGGCCACCGTCTCGTCCCCGAACGTGACCTCCACGCGGCTCACCTCGGCGATCAGCGCGGTGGCCGTTCCCCGTACCGTCACGGTCGGCCCGGTGACCACCGAACCCGGCGCCGGCGACGTCACCCGTATGTTGACCGTTGAGAGGATCCCCTCTGTCGGGCACGCTCCATCGGACTGCGCCTCGGCCATCCCGGACGGCCCCAGCGCCAGCACACCCGCCGCCACCAGCCCGAACGCGACCTTCCGGAGGTGATCGACTGCTCGGCGGGGAAGTTGGGCGGTCATTGAATTTTTGGGCCGGAGGCTTGATCTGGTTTGGCCGCCACAGACTATGCTCCGCGCACCTACTCTACTGGCGGGGAGTCGGGCCGGAAAGACTCGGTGGGGGGATGGGGTTTTGCCGAGCGGAGCAGATAACCGACTGACGGGCGTCGAGCTCGCCGCCGCCGTTCTGGCGTCGCGCCTCATCGACGCCACCACCACGCCGGTGGTCACGCGGGGAACGATCGGTGTGGTCGTGCCCACGCACAACGATGGCCCGAACATGGCGCCCCTGCTGGAGCGCCTGCTGGCCGAGCCGACGATCGGCGAGATCCTCGTCATCGCCAGTGCGTGCGACGACGAGACGGTGCCCACCGTTCTGGAGATCGCCAACGCCCGGGCCGACATGGGCGACGGGCGGGTGCGCCTCTACGTCGAAGCGGAACGGTCGGGCAAGGCGGCGGCCGTCAACTTCGGCATCCGTGAGACGACGATGCCTTCCATCGTCATCATCTCGGGCGACGTGCTCCCCGAGCCGGGGTCGATCCCGTTGCTGGTGGAGGCCCTGCGATCGCCGGGCACGGGCATGGCCGGCGGCCGCCCCCTCCCCGTCAACGACGAGGGCAGGCCCATCGGCTACGCCGTCCATCTGCTGTGGCGGCTGCACCACCGCCTCGCCCTCCACCAGCCCAAGCTGGGCGAGATGATCGCCCTGCGGCGCGAGGCCGTCGTGTCCCTGCCCCGCACGTCGGTCGACGAGGCCTGCTTCCAGGCCATGCTCGAGTCCGAGGGCTGGAAGTCGGCCTATGTGCCGGGCGCCATCGTCGTCAACCGCGGCCCCTGCTCGGTCAAGGACTTCGTCAAGCAGCGTCGCCAGGTCCACACCGGCCACCTTTGGTTACGCCAGAAGCAGGGCTACACTGTCCCGAGCCTGCAGCCGGCGCTTCTGGTGTACGAGCTGTGGCGTGACATCGTCGACGACCTCACCACCGATCCCACCCGCACCCAACCCACGACGATGACCCGGTCGAAGCGTCTGGCCTGGACGGCCGGCGCAGTGGCGATGGAAGCGTTCGCCCGCTTCCGGGCCCGTGGCGACTACATGCGGGGGAGGGAGAACCATGTCTGGGAAATGGTCCAGAGCACCAAAGCTCCGGCGCTTGACGCAGACGGGCTACACCCTCGCCATGGCGAGCTCGTGGCGAGCGAAGGGCTGGCCGAAGCTGCTGCCGATCAACGTGGTCGTCAGCACCAACTTCCGCTGTAACTTTCGCTGCCTCACCTGCAACGTCTACGAGCGGAAGGTCAAGGAGCTCACCGCCGACGAGTGGGAGCAGGTCTTCGTCTCGATGGGCACGGCCCCCACGTGGATGACGTTCAGCGGGGGCGAGCCGTTCATCCGGCGTGACCTCCCCGACATCATCCTGTCGGCCATCCGCCACTGCGAACCGGCCATCGTCAACATCCCGACCAACGGCTGGTACACCAAGCAGATCCTGGCCGGGGTGGAGAAGATCTGCACCACCAGCCCCGAGACCCAGCTGGTCATCAACCTG
>DASUXN010000174.1:0-9041 GCA_036377875.1 Acidimicrobiales bacterium | reverse complement strand
GTGACCGCCCCCTCCCAACCCGCCGACTTCAAGAACGCCGCCCCTCAGGTGCTGTCCGCGGCGAAGCTTCCGGCCGGGATCTCGGCGCCCGCAGCGCTGGCCGAGGGGTACCAGCGAGTGGGGCTTTACCGCAGGTCAGGGGTGGTTCACGCCGTCTACAGCGACGGCCTGTACGACCTGTCGGTGTTCGAGCAGCAGGGGTCGCTGGACCGGCGCGGCCTGCCCCGCCGGTCGCGAGTGGACGTGGCCGACGAGCGGGGCTGGCACTACACGTGGCCGGGCGGCCATGTGGTGCTGTGGGAGGACGAGGGCACCGTGTTCACCGCGGTGAGCGACGCGCCCCTCGACCAGGTCATGACCGCGGTGCGGTCGTTGCCGCCCGCCGGCGTCTCTCCTTCGCTGCTGCGCCGTCTCCGGCAGGTCACCCGGGCCCTGGTCCAGCCACTGGCGGCGTAGAACCGGGCCTAACGCGCTGCCGCCCGCTCCATCCGGCGGCGGCGGGCGATGCGGCGGCGCTCCCGCTCGGAGGCCCCGCCCCACACCCCGTGGTCGATGCTGTTGGCCAGGGCGTACTCGAGGCAGGGCAACTTCACCGGGCACGTCGCGCAGATACGACGCGCCACCTCGACGCCGACGCCATCACTGGGAAAGAACAACGAGGGTGCCTCGCTACGGCAGTTGCCCTCCGCCATCCACTCCGTGCCCAATTTGGACCTCCTCGCTGGCCCCCCGAACTACCAACGGCTGAGGGCAGCTCCAGGTTCCTGTCTTTTCTTTTCGACGGACCCCGACGTCTGATCCTTCCTCTATTCCTACGGACGGCGGCGCCCGGGTGGATCGCCCGCGGGGTAGCCTCGCTGGCTCATGGCCCAGTCGCAGGAAGAATTCGAGCAGCAGCCCCCCCGAGGGCACGTCCGGATCGTCTACCTCGGCCCGGTCGCGCCCCACTGGGACGTGGTCGCCTCCTTCGGTGACCGCAACGTGGTCGAAGACTTCCGCCAGCGGGCCCTGGCCCGGCTTCTCCTCCTTCCGCCCCACGACCCCCAGTTCCGGCGCAACCGGGAGCGGGTGGTGCGGGATGCCGAACGGGAGGGCCTCCTTCTCGACTGGGACCTCGGCGTGCCGGACGACGACCTCGACGACTAGGAAGGTCGCCGGGCGGCTGGCTGCGGCTCTGCTCGCCGCCGCCATGGTGGCGACGGCCTGCGGCCGGTCCGGAGAGGGGCGTGTCGCACCCCCGTCTCGGGACATCACCCCTGCCGGTGCCGGTGATTCGGCCGTCCTCGCCGGGTCCGGGTCGACGTTCGTCGAGCCGCTGCTGCGGGAGTGGATCGGTCGCTACAAGGCCCTCGCGCCGGACGTCACGATCAACTACGAGCCGACTGCGTCGCTTGCCGCGGTCGAGCGGTTCACCTCGGGCGGCGCGGGCGACTTCTTCGCCTCCGACGTCCCCCTCACCGACGTGCAGGCGGTCACGCTGGGCGGGTCCGAGGAGTACGTGCAGGTGCCGTGGGCGGCGGGGGCCATCGCCGCCGTCTACAACCTGCCCGACCTCCCCGACCTGCGCCTCTCCCCCGACACCCTCGCTTCCCTGTTCTCGGGCCGGATCGTGCGCTGGGACGACCCTGCGATCCGGGCCGACAACCCGGGCACCCGCCTGCCCTCCCTGGCAGTGTCCGTCGTCTACCGGTCCGACGGCTCCGGCACCAGCCGGGTGTTCACGTCGTACCTGGACGCCGCCGGCGCAGGTGGCTGGGGCCTGGGCACGGGCCGCAACGTGGTGTTCCCCCGCGGGACCGGTGTGCGGAGCTCGGAGGCAGTGGTCGCCGCCGTTCAGCGCACGCCCGGCGCCGTCGGCTACGTCCAGCTCGCCCACGCCCGCCAGGGCGGGCTGGCGGTGGCCCGCCTGGGCAACCGAGCGGGCAACTTCCTGGCGCCTACCACCGAGGCCGTCAGCGGCGCGTTGGGAGCGGCGACGCTGCGGGACTCGTCCACCACCGCCGACCTCCTCTTCACCCCCGACTCCCCGGGCACCTATCCCCTCGCCACGTTCACCTATCTGCTCGTCCGCCGCAACGGGTTGGACCCGGAGAAGGAGGCCGCTCTGCGCCACTTCGCGACGTGGGCCATGAGCGAAGGGCAGCGGTTCGCGGAGCCGCTCGGCTACACCCGCGTGCCGCGGCAGTACCAGGTGCCGGCCCTGACGGCGCTCAGCGACTGGTGAACTTCCGGGCCATCGCGGTCGGTCCGTCGACCTCAAGGGCGGAAGACCGCCACCTTGGGCACCAGCGCCCTTATCGTTGATCACATGGAACTGGGCCCGGCCGAGATCGTCGCAGGGGTGGCGACCCTGCTCGTGGTCGTCGTCCTTGTGTGGATGCGGCGGGCCCGGCGGTCGACGGTGCGCAGGGTGGTCGCCCTCAGCGCCCGCATGGGGGAGGAGGGGCTCGAACTCGAGGGCCGGGGTGGCCTGGAGCGCACGCTCTCGCGGCTGGAGCGGGGTGTGGGCCTGGCCATGGCCCGGGTCGAGGATGCCCAGCAGGCCCAGGACCGCATGCGCCTGGCCCTGGCCAACGTCCCCGAGGGCGTCGTCGTCTGCGACGAGCAGGCCGAGATCGTCTACCGGAACCACCGCGCCGAGCAGTTCCTCGACCCCGAGGAGCACGACGTCATGGTCCAGGAAGCGGTGACCCGGCTCCTCAAGCAGGCGGCGGAAGGTGCCGAGGGCAACGAGACCATCGATCTCTACGGCCCGCCGCGGCGCACGGTCAGCGTCCGGGCCGTCCCCCTGGAGACCGAATGGCGCGGGGTCGGCGCGGTGGCCGTCATCGAGGACGTGTCGGAGAAGCGCCGCCTGGAGGCGGTGAGGCGGGACTTCGTCGCCAACATCTCCCACGAGCTCAAGACGCCCGTGGGGGCCCTCGGCCTGCTGGCTGAGACGCTGGCCGGCGAGGAGGACGCCGAGGTCGTCAACCGGCTGGCCTGGCGCATCCAGTCCGAGGCGCAGCGGGTCGCCCGCATCATGGACGACCTCCTCGACCTCAGCCGCATCGAGTCCGAGGAGACGCCCACCCGCGAGCCGGTGCCGGTCCATCTCGTCGTCGCCCAGGCCGCGGAGCGGGTTCGTTCGGCGGCGGAGCAGCGTGGCATCCGTATCCGCATCGGAGAGCCCCCGAAGAGCCTGAGCGTCCTGGGAGACCGCCGCCAGCTGGTGTCCGCTCTCTACAACCTGATGGAGAACGCGGTGAAGTACTCCGACCAGGGCTCGACGGTCGAGGTGGGCGGCCGCACCGACGGCCACTGGATCGAGCTGCGGGTGCGGGACCACGGCATCGGGATCCCCGCCCAGGACCTCGAGCGCATCTTCGAGCGCTTCTACCGGGTCGACCGGGGCCGCAGCCGGGACACCGGCGGCACCGGCCTGGGACTCTCCATCGTCCGCCACGTGGCCAGCAACCACGGTGGCGAGATTGCCGTCGAATCCCAGGAGGGCGAGGGCTCCACGTTCACCCTCCGCCTCCCCACCGGCCCCGGTGCCCTTCTCTCGAGCTCGCCGGCGCCGTCTTCGAACGGAGACACGGGCGGGTGACGTCGGTAGCCTGAGTGGCGATGGCCCAGGCCGACCTCGATCAGGCCCCCGTCGAGGACGACGCCGACGAGGCGTCGCATGAGGCGACCGACGGTCCGGCCGCCGCGCCTGCGGACGGACCGGCCCGCTTCATCAATCGCGAGCTGTCCTTTCTCGACTACGGCGCCCGTGTGCTGGCCCTGGCCGAGGACGCGAACCAACCCGTGCTGGAGCGGGCCAAGTTCCTCGCCATCTTCAGCGAGCACATCGACGAGTTCTTCCAGGTGAGGGTGGCGGCCCTGAAAGACCAGGTCGAGGCGGGCGTGTCGCCCACGTCGCCCGACGGGATGACGGCCGTCGACCAGCTACGGGAGATCCGGTCCCGGGTGGAGGACCTGGTCAAGCGGTCGTCGACCACCTTCCTCGACGACGTGGCGCCCCAGCTGGCGTCGGTGGGCATCGTCCTGTCCGACTGGGCGACGCTCGACGACGACGACCGCGAGTTCATGTCGCAGGTCTTCGAGGAGCGCATCTACCCCGTCCTGACCCCACTGGCCGTCGACCCGGGCCATCCGTTCCCCTACATCTCCAACCTCTCGCTCAACCTGGCCGTGAGCGTCGTCGACCCCGAGACGGGCGAGCGCCGCTTCGCCCGGCTGAAGGTGCCGCCGCTGCTGCCCCGGTTCGTGGTCATGCCCGACGGAGAGCGGTTCGTGGCGCTGGAGCAGGTCATCGCCGCCCACCTCGACTCCCTGTTCCCGGGCATGGAGATCGCCAGCCACTTCCCCTTCCGGGTCACTCGAAAGGCCGACCTCACCGTCGACGAGGAGGAGGCGGACGACCTGCTGGCCGCCATCGAGCTGGAGCTGCGGCGCCGGCGCTTCGGCGAGGCGGTGCGCCTGGAGGTCGACAGTCGGATCACCCACGAGGTGCGGGACCTGCTCATGCGGGAGCTCGACCTCACCGCCGACGACGTCTACGTGGTGGAGGGGCCTCTCCAGCTGAGTGGGCTGTGGGCCGTCCACGAGCTCGACCGGTCCGAGCTCAAGGACGACCCGTGGGTGGGCGTCACCCAGCCCCGCCTGGTCGACGCCGAGGGTGGGCCCGTCGACATGTTCGCCGTGCTGAGGGACCAGGAGATCCTCGTCCAGCATCCCTACGACTCGTTCGCCACGTCGATCGAGGCGTTCGTCGAGCAGGCCGCCGACGACCCCAAGGTCCTCGCCATGAAGCAGACGCTGTACCGCACCTCGGGCGACAGCCCCATCGTGAAGGCCCTCATCCGGGCCGCCGAGGTGGGCAAGCAGGTCGCCGTCCTCGTCGAGCTCAAGGCCCGCTTCGACGAGCAGGCCAACATCGCCTGGGCGAAGGCGCTGGAGGACGCCGGCGTCCACGTCGTCTACGGTCTGATGGGCCTGAAGACCCATACCAAGACGGCCCTCGTGGTTCGGGACGAGCCCGATGGGATGCGCCGGTACTGCCACGTCGGCACCGGCAACTACAACTCCAAGACGGCCCGCATCTACGAGGACGTGGGCCTGCTCTCGGCCGATCCCGAGCTCGGCGCCGACCTGACCGAGCTGTTCAACCACCTGACCGGCTACAGCCGCCAGAGCGGCTACCGCAAGCTCCTCGTCGCCCCCGTGACGCTGCGTCAGGACATCCTCGAGCTGATCGATGCGGAGACGAAGGCCGGTTCCGACGGCCGCATCGTCCTGAAGATGAACAACCTCGTCGACTCGGCGGTGATCGACGCTCTCTACGCGGGCTCACAGGCGGGGGTGAGCATCGACCTGATCGTGCGCAGCATCTGCTGCCTGCGCCCGGGCGTGGCCGGCCTGTCCGACAACATCCGCGTTCGGTCCGTCGTCGGCCGCTTCCTCGAGCACTCGCGCATCTTCGCCTTCGGCCAGCGCGAGCGTCGCCGCTACCTGATCGGCTCGGCGGACCTCATGCCCCGCAACCTCGACCGCCGCGTCGAGGCCGTCGTGCCCGTCGACCGTCCCGAGCTGCAGGCCCGGCTCCAGGAGATCCTCGACGTGACTTTGGCCGACAACACCCTGGCCTGGGAGCTGCAGCCGGGCGGGGCGTGGCGACGGCTGACCCCCGAAGGGGACGACGAACCGGTGAACACCCACCTCCGCCTCCAGGACCTCGCCTACGAGCGGGCCCGACGGCGCCGCAGCTCCGAAAGCCGGCGTGGCTAAGGCCTTCCGGGAGCGGGAGGTCAAGCTCTCGGCGTGGGCCGGTTTCACCGTCCCCTCCCTGGAGGGCATGGCCGACGGCGTCACCGTCGACCCGCTGCCGCTGCGCACGCTCGACGCCGTGTACTACGACACCGCCGACCTGCGCCTCGCCCGCTGGGGCGTGAGCCTCCGCCACCGCACCGGCGACGGCACGGGGTGGACGGTCAAGCTGCCCGACGGCGACGGGGACGACGGCCCCGCCCTCGTGAGGCGGGAGGTGCCCTTCCAGGGCCGCGACGGCCGGCCGCCCGAAGCGGCCGTCGACCTGGTCCGGGCCTACGTGCGCACCGCCGAGCTGGTCCCCGTCGCCCACCTCCAGACCCGGCGCCAGGGCGTCGAGCTGCGCGACGGCGAAGGTCAGCGGCTGCTGGAGGTGGTGGACGACGAGGTGACCGTCCTCGACGGCGAACGGGTGGCGGCCCGGTTTCGCGAGGTCGAGGTAGAGGCCGGTGACCGCGCCCCCGCCGACCTGCTCGACCAGGTCGTCGCCCGGCTGCGAGAGGCGGGCGCCGGCGCTCCCGACGCCACGCCCAAGATCGTGCGGGCCCTGGGGAGTCGGGCGGTGGCCGGGCCGGAGGTGGTGGTTCCCAGCCTCGGGGGATCTCCGACGGGAGCCGAGGTCGTGCAGGCCGCCATCGCCGCCTCGGTGTGCCGGGTACTGGTCCACGACGCCGGCGTCCGGCTGGGCGACGACCCCGAGGACGTCCACCAGGCCCGGGTCGGCACCCGGCGCCTGCGCTCCGACCTGCGTACGTTCCGGCCGCTCCTGGCCGTCGATTGGGCCGAGGAGCTGCGCAACGAGCTGAAGTGGGCGGCCGACGCGCTGGGCGCGGTGCGCGACGCCGACGTGCTCACCGGGCGGCTGCGGGCCCAGGCGGCCGAGCTTCCCGAAGTCGATGCCGCCGGATTCGCCCCCGTGTTGCGGCGGCTGGCCGACGAACGGGAGGCGGCCCGGGTGGCGCTCCTGGACGCCATGGCGTCGGATCGGTACGTGGCCCTGCTCGACCGGTTGGTGGAGGCTGCCACCGCGCCCCAGCTCACACCCCAAGCCGAAGCCTCCGCCAGCATGACGCTGCTCCCGCTGGTGGCGGGCCAGTGGCGGAAGCTGGCCAAGGCGGTGGGCAAACTGCCCCGCAACCCGCCCGACGACGACCTCCACGCCGTTCGCATCCTCGCCAAGAGGACGAGGTACGCGGCGGAGGCGGCCGCGCCGGCGGGAGGCAAGGCGGCCAAGCGGTTCGCCGCCGCGGTAGCCGGGGTGCAGGAGGTGCTGGGCGACCACAACGACGCGGTGGTGGCCGAGGCGTGGCTGCGGGCGGCGGTGGAGGAGGCCGACGTGGCCCAGGCCCTCGCCCTGGGCGAGTTGATCGCCGTGCAGCGAGGCGTAGCTGCCGACTGTCGCAAGAGTTGGCGGGGAGCGTGGAAGGCGGTCGACCGCAAGAAGCTGCGGAAGTGGCTGCGGTGACGGTGGCGATCGTGCTGGCGGCGGGGGGCGTGGTGTGGCGTCGCGCCGCCGACGCCGGCGTCGAGGTCCTGCTCGTCCACCGCCCGAAGTACGACGACTGGTCGCTGCCCAAGGGCAAGCTGCACCCCGGCGAGGACGCCGCCGAGGGCGCCCTGCGTGAGGTCGCCGAGGAGACCGGCCTGCGCTGCAAATTGGGCGACGAGCTGCCCAGCAGCTCCTATGTCGACCGCCAGGGCCGTCCCAAGCTCGTCCGCTACTGGGCCATGCAGCCCGTCGACGGACGGTTCGAGGCCAACGCGGAGGTCGACCAGGTGCGATGGTTGCCCCTGGAGGAAGCGGCCCGCGTCCTCAGCTATCTCGACGATCGCGAGCTGCTGTGCGAGCTGGCCGGTCTGGGGCACTAGGTGGCCGTCGTGCTGCTCGTCCGCCACGCCAAGGCCGGCGAGCGGGGGAGGTGGGACGGTCCCGACCGCCTGCGCCCCTTGACCGAGAAGGGATGGGAGCAGGCCCGGCAGCTGTCTGACCAGCTGGCCGGGTACGGAGCGACGAGGGTGGTGTCCAGCCCCTACGTCCGCTGCGTGCAGACGGTGGAGCCGCTGGCCGAGCGACTGGGCCTTCCCGTGGAGGAGAGCGACGCCCTCGCCGAAGGGGCGACCACGGGGCAGCTCGACGAGCTGCTCGGCTCTCTCAGAAGCGAGACGGCCGTCCTCTCCACCCACGGCGACGTCATCCCCACGCTGCTCGACCACCTCGTCGAGCGCGACGGTCTCTACCTCCCGTCCGACTACCCGTGCGCCAAGGGATCGACGTGGGTCCTGCACGGCGACGGCGACGGGTGCGTGACCCGGGCCGAGTACCTCCCCGCCCCCTGAGGTTCGCCCACAACCGGGCCGGGAAGGCCTACCGTCGACTTCACATGCGAATCGCCGCCATCGACCTCGGGACCAACTCCTTCCACCTCCTGGTCGTCGACGCCAACCCTGAGGGCACGTTCCGCCCGCTGGCCAAGGAGAAGGAGATGCTTCGCCTCGGTGACGCCGTGGCCCGGGAGGGCGTGGTGCCCGAAGGCGACGTCCGCCGTGCCGTCGGCACGATCAGCCGGTTCCGGTCGCTCGCCGAGGCGGCGGGCAGCGAGGAGATCGTGGCCTGCGCCACCAGTGCCATCCGCGAGGCCGACAACGGCGGCGAGGTGGTCGACCGCATCCGGTCCGAGGCGGGCGTGGAGGTTCGGGTCATCACCGGTTCCGAGGAGGCCCGGCTGATCTTCGAGGCGATCCGGGCCAGCGTCGTACTCGATCCCGCCCCGGCTCTGGCCTTCGACCTCGGCGGCGGCAGTCTCGAGGTGATGGTGGGTGACCGCCAGGGGCTGAACTGGTCGACGAGCGTCAAGCTGGGCGTGGCCCGCGTCTCAGCCGAGCTGGTCCGCCACGACCCTCTGTCCAACGGCGACGTCAGGCGATTGCGGGAGCGGTTCACCGCCGGCCTCGCCCCTCTGGCGGACGAGGTGGCGGCCCTGCACCCGAGGATGGCCGTGGGCACGAGCGGAACGCTGGCCACCCTCGCCCGCATGGCCGCGGCCCGGCGGTCGGGATCGGTGCCGCTGTCGGTCAACCAGCTCCGGTTCAGCCGTGACGAGCTGGTATCCCTTCACGAGGAGCTCATCGAGCAGCCTGCCGGCGCCCGGGCCAAGATGCCGGGCCTCGACGCGGGGCGGGCGGACATCATCCCCGCCGGCTCGATGTTCCTGCTCACCGCCATGGAG
>DASUXN010000173.1:0-9277 GCA_036377875.1 Acidimicrobiales bacterium | reverse complement strand
GAGGGCCTCGAGGACCTTCCTCGTGAACGGGTGGTTCGGGTTGCGGGCGTAGGCCGGGTCCCACGACTCCTGGAAGATCCCCCAGCTGTTGCTGAGCACCTGGGGTGTCCCGTTGGAGCGGTGCTGGTCGATGGCCCACTGGAAGGCCTGAAGGGCCCGGCTGATCGTCGCCGGGATGTCCGCTCCGCCGGAGATGCGGAGGTCGTAGATCTGGGCCTCGGGCGCCATGCCCAGCACGTCGGTGGAGCACATGTTGCCGTGCTCCCCCCAGGCGCTGGCCTCGGTGCCCCAATCGGCGACGGGCCAGCCGCCGATGACCCGCGGAATGCGGCGCGTCGTCTCGCCCGCCTTGACCGGCCGGCCCTGGGCGGTGATGCCGCCGTCGACCACGCCGACCACCATGCCCGCCCCGCGGAAGCCGGCCGACCAGAGGTCGGAGACGCCCAGGTAGTTGGCGACGTCGGCCATCGTGCCCTGCGGCGTGCTCGGCGTGCAGTCGCACGGGGCGATCGGGCAGGTGCCGAACGGGGCGACGGGGGTGTCCCGCCACACGTTGACCACGTCGGGCCGCTGGAGGATCTCGGCCATGGCCGCCTCGTTGTCGACCGTGCCCCGCACGACGTAGGTCTCCGTGCCGGCCGCAGCCGCCCGCAGGCCGGGCCCACCGGCGCCGAGGGGCACGGGTTGGAACTCCTCGTCGATGGCGAACCCGCCCGCCTCGACGCCCCGCACGCTGGCCGTGGCCAGCACCGGCGACACGCCCGGCCCCGACAGGAGCTCGACCAGGACACTCAGGCGCCCCGAGCGGTCCCTCGGCTGCGGCGGTTCTCCGCCGCCCCCGCCTCCGCCGCTGTCGTCGACCTCGGGATTGGCCGTGCCCGGCCCGCTCGCGCTTCCGCTCGCGGCTGCCTCGCCACCCCGACCGCGTCCTCGCCTCCTCGGCTCCGCCATGCCGCCTCCTTCCGCCCGGCAGCCGCTTGTTCAGCCGCGGTCGAAGAGACTAAGCGGCGGGGGGAGAGGTGACAAGGGTCGGCTCAGAAGGGTGCGATAGGGGTGTCCTTCCACACCCGCACCACCTGGGGGTGCTGCTCGAGGACTCCGAGGGCGTCGTCGTCGGGCACCTCGCCGTGAATCACGAACGTGGTCTCCCCGCCCTCGCCCGCCATCGGCACCGCCCCGTAGTCCTCGTCGAGGGCGAGCCCCGACGCGGCCAGGCTGCGGGCCGTGCTCAGGGCGGCCATGGGCGACATCCCGGCGCCGCCCGCCAACTCGACCAACACACCTTTCGATCCGCCCCCTCCCCGTGTGCGGCGGGGGGCGGGAGGCGGGTCCGGGTCCGGCTCCGGCTCGTCCCCGGCGATGCGGGGGTGGGGGTCCCACATGCGGTCGTTCTCGTTCGGGCCCATTCGGCAGCCCTCCTAGTGGACGATCTTGGCGATGGCCAGCTCCACGATGTCCGAGGCGCCGGCGTCCTTGAGCGCGGGGATCAGCGTGTTGATCTGCGACTTGGGCACCACCGTCTCCACCGCGTAGGCGTCGCCCCGGAAGAGCTTCGACACGGTGGGCGAGCGCAGGGACGGGAGGATCTCGATGACCCGGTCGAGGTCGGACTCGCTCACGTTGAGCTTCACCAGCACACGGCCCCGCGCCTCCAACGTGCCCTGGAGCAGGGTCTGGAGCTGGCCCATGGCGTGGCGCTTGGCCGGGTCCTGGGCGGCCACGGGGTTGGCTATCAGCTCGGTGTAGCTGACGAGCAGCGTGTCGACGATCCGCAGCCCGGCTGCTTTCAGGGCTCGCCCCGTCTCGGTGATCTCGACCACGGCGTCGACGATGTCGGGCACCTTGGCCTCGGTCGCCCCGTAGGACAGGCGCACGTCGGCGTCGATGCCGAGCTTCCCGAAGTACCGGCGGGTCAGTTCGGGGTACTCGGTCGAGACCCGCACCCCGGCGGGCAGGTCGGAAGCGGACTGGACGGGTGACTCGTCCTGCACCGCCAGCACCACGTTGATGGGGCGGGCGGTCGCCTTCGAGTAGTGAAGTTCGCCGAGGGTGACCACGTCCGCCCCGGTCTCCTCGATCCAGTCCCGCCCCGTGATCCCCAGGTCGAAGAGCCCCTCGGCCACGTAGCGGGGGATCTCCTGGGGCCGCAGGATGCGCACGTCCAGGATGCGAGGGTCGTCCACCGTGGCCCGGTAGTCGACCGAAGACGCCCGCCGCACGGGGAGGTCGGCCGCCTCGAACAGGTCCATGGTGGCCCGCTCGAGCGAGCCCTTGGGCAAGACGAGCCTCAGCATCACGATCCTCCTGGGCCGGACTTGGGTAGCTGGCGCAGCACGTCGGCCATCTCCACCGCCGTGGCCGCCGCTTCTTCACCCTTGTTCCCGGCCGCCCCACCCGCCCGGTCCTCGGCCTGGGCCTGCGTCTCGGTGGTGAGGACGCCGAACACGCACGGCACGCCGGTGTCCAGCTGGACCCGCTGCAAGCCCCACGCGCACTGGGTGGCGACGTGGGTGTAGTGGTCGGTGTCACCCTTGACCACCGCGCCCAGGCAGACGACAGCCTCGACCTCGCCGGACGTGGCCAGACGGTGCGCGGCCAGGGGCAGCTCGAAGGCGCCCGGCACCCACACCTCGACGACCGACTGGGGATCCACCCCGCACCGCTCCAGCTCGGCCACGGCCCCGTCTCTCAGACGCTCGGTGATGGGCTGGTTGAAGCGGCTGACGACGACCGCGATGCGCATGCCGTCGCCGCGCCGGGAGCCTTCCGCTCGTCGGGCGCCCCCCTTTGTCACTCCAGGCCCTCGAGCAGGTGGCCCATGCGCTCCGCCTTGGTGCGCAGGTAGCGGATGTTCTCGGGGTTCGGAGAGGACTGGAGCGGCACCCGCTCCACGATCTCCAGCCCGTAGCCGTCGAGGCCGGCCCGCTTGGCCGGGTTGTTGGTCAGCAGACGCATGGTCGTTATCCCGAGGTCGACGAGGATCTGGGCGCCGGTGCCGTACTTGCGGCTGTCGATGGGTTGACCCAGGGCCAGGTTGGCGTCCACGGTGTCGTGACCCTTGTCCTGCAATGTGTACGCCTGCAACTTGTGGGCCAGGCCGATCCCCCGCCCCTCGTGGCCGCGCAGATACAGGACGACGCCGAGCCCCTCGGCCGCCACTCGCTCGAAGGCGCTCTGGAGCTGAACGCCGCAGTCGCAGCGCATGGAGCCGAGGGCGTCGCCGGTCAGGCACTCCGAGTGCACCCGCACGAGCACGTTCTCCTCGCCCTGCACCGCTCCCTTCACCATGGCCACGTGGTGCTCGCCGTCGAGGATCGACTCGTAGACGTAGGCGGTGAACTCCCCCCACTCCGTCGGCACGCGGGCGTCGGCCACCCGCCGAACCAGCTTTTCCCGCTGGCGGCGGAAGCGGATCAGGTCGGCGATGGAGATCAGGGGCAGGCCGTGGGTCGCCGAGAACCGCTCCAGCTCGGGCAGACGGGCCATGCCCTGCTTGTCCTCGCTCACCACCTCGGCCAGCACCCCCGCCGGATAGCGGCCGGCCAGGCGGGCCAGGTCGACGGCCGCCTCGGTGTGCCCGGCCCGGTTCAGCACGCCGCCCTCCCGGTACCGCAGCGGGTACAGGTGGCCGGGGCGCATGAGGTCGGTCGGCCGCGTGGCCGGGTCGACCAGGGCGGCGATGGTCGCCGACCGGTCGAGGGCGGATATCCCGGTGGTCGTTCCGTGCCGGGCGTCCACGGACACGGTGAAGGCGGTGCGGTTGGGGTCGGTGTTGTCAACGACCATGGGGGGCAGTTCCAGCTCGTCCAGACGTTCACCGAGCATCGGCATGCAGATGACACCCGACGTGTGGCTGAGGAAGAACGCGATCTTCTCGGGGGTGGCGAACTCGGCGGCCATGATCAGGTCGCCCTCGTTCTCCCGGTTGGCGTCGTCCACCACCACCACGATCTCGCCCCGCCCGAAGGCGGCCACCGCTTCGTCGATCGTGCTGAACCTCATGTGCGCGCTCCTCTGGACGGCCCCCATTCTCCCAGCAGTCTCTCGACGTACTTGGCGATTACGTCGAACTCGAGGTTGACCAGGTCACCCGGTTGGCGCTCCCCCAGCGTCGTGGCCCCCGCGGTGTGGGGGACGATGGCCACGCCGAAGCCGTCCTCGTCCACGTCCACGACGGTCAGGCTCACCCCGTCCACCGCCACCGAGCCCTTGGGAACGAGGTAGCGCAGGCCCCCGCCGGGCACCTTGATCCGCAGGTCGGGGGCGGGGACCACCACCTCGCCCACCTCGTCCACGTGACCCTGGACGAGATGGCCCCCCAACCGGTCGGCCAGCCGCACCGGTCGCTCCAGGTTGACGGAATCACCCGGCCTGAGCGCTCCCAGGGCGCTGCGGGCGAGGGTCTCGTCGACCACGTCCGCCTCCCACCCGCCCGCGTCGGTGGCCACGACCGTCAGGCACACGCCGTTGACCGCGATCGACCCGCCGATCTCGGCGTCGGCGGTCACGGTGCGGGCCTCGAATCGGAACCGGCTGCCGTCCCGGCCTCCGAACGTGCCCCGCTCCTCGACGATGCCGGTGAACACGTCAGGCGCGCGCCGGGAGGACGTCGATGCGCACGTCGTCGCCCATCTGCTCCACGCCCACGATCCTGCCCCGCCACGCCTCGGCCATCGTCGCCACGCCGGGACCGGCCAGCACGGGCCGTCCGTCGTCGCCCCCGAGCAGGGCAGGGGCGACGTAGAAGACGTACCGGTCGACCACTCCGGCCCGGTGAAAGGCGCCGGCCACGGTCGCCCCGCCCTCCACGATGGCCGACAGCACTCCCAACCGCCCGAGCTCGTCGAGCACCTCGCCCGGCTCGCCCCACAACTCGACCGCAGGCTGGACCTTGGCGTCGACGCCCGCCTTCCCCAACACCACCCGCAGCGGCTGGCGGTCGGTGGCAACCGCCCGCACGGTCAGCTCGGGGTCGTCGGCCCGTACCGTCCCGGCCCCGACGACGACTGCGTCGCACTCCGACCGCAGCCGGTGGGCGTCGGCCCGGGCCGCCTCACCTGTGATCCATCGCGACGACCCGTCGGGGGCGGCGGTGCGCCCGTCCATCGTGACCGCCAGCTTGAGCACGACGTACGGCCGGCCCGTCTCGCGGTGCTTGAGGTAGGGCGCCAGCTGGGCCTTAACGTCATCGGCACAGACCCCCACGACCACGTCCACCCCGGCCTCCCGCAGGACCTGGAGGCCGGCGCCCCGCACCTGGGGATCGGGATCCTCGACGCCGACCACCACCCGCCGCACGCCGGCGGCGAGGATGGCGTCGGTGCAGGGCGCCGTCCGCCCCTGGTGGCAGCATGGTTCGAGGGTGGACACGAGGGTCGCGCCTCGCGCCCGCATGCCGGCGGCGGCCAGGGCGATCGCCTCGGCGTGGGGGCCACCCGGCGGCGATGTCGCCCCTTCGTAGCCGCCGGGCACGATCACCGCGCCGACCCACGGGTTGGGCGAGGTCGTCCCCCGTACGCCGGCGGCCAGAACCATGGCCCGGCGCATCGCCTTCTCCTCACCGACGGTGAACCTCACGACGGGTGCTCCGAGCCCGGGTGCTGGGTGGGTTCGTCGGCCACCAGCGCCAAAGCGTGGGGCAGCACGTCGAGCACGGCGTCCAGGCACTCCACGGCGCCGGCGGTCGAGCCCGGAGTGTTGAGCACGATGCAGCGACCGACGATGCCGGCCACGCCTCGCGACAGCCGACCCTTGTCGAGGTTGGCGAGCCGCATCGCCTCGGCCAGGCCGGGGGCCTCCCGCTCCAGTACCGTCCGGGTCCCTTCGGGGGTGAGGTCGCGGGGGGCGAATCCCGTCCCACCGGTGGTGACGACGATCCCGCTCCAGCCCCAGGTGAGCTCCTTCAGCGCCTCGGCCACCGAGCGGTCGCCGTCGGCCACCGCCCACCGGTCGGTCACCTCCCAGCCCGCGTCCCGCAGCCGCGCCGCCAGAGCCGCGCCCGACTTGTCCTGGCGCGTTCCCTTGATCACCCCGTCGGACACCGTGAGCACCTTCGCCCGCAGCCGCTGCCTCACCCGCCCAGCACCTCCCCCGGCTCGGGACGGGCCCCGTTGCGCCACGCCTTGGCCGCCTGCGGTCCCTTTCCCTCGGGCTGCACCTCGACCAGCTCCAACGCCCCCTCCGCCGTCGCCACCGTGAGCGACGACCGGTCGATCGTCCCTCTCGGGACCTCCGACGCGTCGGGTACGGCCCGGGCCCGCAGCACCTTCAGCCGCTTGCCCCTGAAGGTTGTCCACGCCTGACCCAACCGCACCACCCGCGCCAGCTCTTCGGCCGGCCGAGACCCGTCGAGGTGGTGGTCGGCCGGCTCCAGCTTCGACGCGTAGGTCGGCTCCCCTTCCTGCGGTCGGGGCTGGGGCAGCCCGTCCCGAAGGGCGGTGACGAGCAGCTCGGTGCCCAGAGCGACCAGGCGCGCCCTCAGCTCCTCCGCCGTCTCCTCCTCGCCGATCGGCACCTCCTCGCAGGCGTAGACAGGTCCCGTGTCGAGGCCCTCCTCGAGGGCCATCAGGCAGACCCCGGTCTTCTCGTCCCCGGCCAGGATCGCCCGTTCGACGGGCGCCGCCCCGCGCCAGCGGGGCAGCAGCGAGAAGTGGACGTTGACCATCGGCAGGGCGGCCAGCACGTGGGGACGGATGAGCCGCCCGTAGGCGACCACCACGCCCAGCTCGGCGCCCACGGCCAGCAGGTCGTCCACCCGGTCGGTCACCGGCAGGCCCAGCTCGTGGGCCGCCGCCTTCACCGGGCTGGGCTCGAGGGCGCCGCCTCGCCCGCGCTTGCGGTCGGGTTGGGAGACGACCATGGCGACCTTGTGGCCGGCCTCGACCAGCGCTCGCAAGGGAGGGACCGCCACCTCGGGCGTCCCGAGATAGGCGAGCGTGCGGCTCGGGCTCAGTCGCGGCCGGCCGGGGCGTTCGGGCCGCGCAGGCCGGATTCGGCGTTCGGGCCACGCAGGCCGGACTCGAGCGACAGGCCCAGGGCCCGGTTGCGCAGCGTCTTCAGGGCCTGCTTGCGCTGGCCCTTGTCGAGGCGCTCGAGCAGCAGGATGCCGTCGAGGTGGTCGGTCTCGTGCTGGAGCATGCGCGCCATCAGCTCGTCGGCCTCGATGGAGAGCTCGTTGCCGTCGAGGTCCCAGCCGGTCAGGTGCACGCGCGCCGACCTGTCGATGGCCCACGACATGCCCGGCACCGACAAGCAGCCCTCCTCGTACTCCCACGTGCCGTCGCGCTCGACGATACGGGGGTTGACCACCGCGCCCGGCCCCTCACCGATGTCGTAGACGAACAACCTCTTCTGCACGCCGATCTGCGGCGCGGCCAGGCCCACGCCGGGCGCCTCGTACATGGTCTCCAGCATGTCGTTGGCCAGGCGGACGAGGTCGCCGTCGATCTCGGTCACCTCCCGCGCCGGGGTCACCAGCACCGGATCGCCGAACACCCTGATGTCGTACGGGGCCATTTCCGCCCTCAGGCTACTCCGCACCCGTCGGACGGAACCCCATCTCCTGGCGCACCTTGTCCCCGATCCGGGTGATCCGCGAGCCCTGGCAGTCGCCGTCGCCGAGGTGGTCTTGGGACCGGTGTGGGCGGACGCCGAGACCGGCCTGCGTGGCCGGAACGCCGAGACCCGCCTGCGTGCCCCGAACGCCGTGACCCGCTTCGGGCGTCGAGAACAGCGCCTTGGAGTAGGGCAGGTCGGCGCAGTCGCCCAGCGGCCCGCCGTAGTACTCGGTCCACATCACCGACCACGCCCCCAGCCGTCCCCACTCTGCGGGAGCACGGATGCGACCGAACTCCTCGCCGTCCACCGACGCCGCCCACGTGATGGCAGTCCGGTCCTCGTCGGCCACCTCCACTCGCAGCCGGTACGCCTGGCCCGGCTCCCAGTAGAACGGGATGCGGCAGCTCCAGCCCTCGCCCTCGCCCCCGAAGCGCACCACGCCCGGGCCTTCGGCGTCGATCGTGTCCCAGAACGAGAAGATCGCCATCTTCCCCAGGCTGCCGTCGGCCCGGTTGCCCCAGGTCTGGAGCCCGATGTACCCGCCCTCGCCCGACTCGGTGCGGAACTGGTGCGCCCAGAAGTAGTGCGTCCGGGGCCCGGGGTCGATCTCCGCCACCAACTCGTGCTCGACCGATGCGTATCCCTTGCCCGGCCAGAACCAGTCCGTGTACGTCCCGCGAGGGTGCAGGGGGCGGCGCCGGCGGAACACGGCGACAACCGTAGGCGTACCAGTCAGGCCCGTAGGGGGTCGACCTCGATCCGGACCCGTTCGGCGGGACGGGGCGCCGCCGCCAAGGCGTCGCACAGGGCGACGTGGTCGTCGGCCCGGACGAGCCACTGGTCCCGGGCCGGGCCCAGCACCTCCACACCCTCCAGCCCGTCGACCACGACCTTGGCCCCCGGTCCCGACACCCGGGCGAGGGCGACATGGGGCGGGAGGCGGAGAGCGGCCCTGCGGGCCGACTCCACCACCGCCAGCCGGCCGGGGTCGCCGTGCAGGGCGGCGTCGAGGGCCTCGTGCTTCGGCAGGCGCGTCTGCACCACCACCCGTCCCCCCTCACCTCTCCCTCCGACCAGTCGCCCCGCTCGGGCCAGAAGGGCGAGCGCCTGCTCGCCCGCCCGGTAGCGCGGCGCCAACAGCTCCTGGTCGAAGTCGAGGAACGCAACCACTCGCGCCCCGGCGAGGCGGTGGAGGACGGCCGAGGTCCCGACCACCACGGCCGTGGTGGGCGGCGGGCCGGCGGCGGCGTCGGCCGTGACCTCGGCCACCGGCTGACCGGCGAGGAGCTCGAGCTCGTCCCTCACCCGGGTCACCCCGATGCGCAGCGCCTTGAGCTGGGAAGACCCGCACCACCGGCACACCGCCGGCTGCGTCGCCCCGCACCGCCGGCACCGAAGTCCCTCCGCACCCGTCTCCTGCGGGCCCTCACACCGCTCGCAGCGGGCCAGCTCCCGGCACGCCCGGCAGGCCAGCAGCACGGTGCGGCCCTTGCGGTTGAGCACGCACACCACCCGCCCCCCCGGCTCGGCCTGGCGTACCAGCGCGACCAGGCGCGCCGAGTAGAGCCCGCTCCCGGGCGGCTCGTCCCGGCGGTCGAGGATCTCCAGCGCGGGCCACCCCGATCTCTCGTCGAGCCGCCCGGGAACGACCAGCCCGCCCGCGTCCAGCGCCTCCAGCGACGGGGAGGGCGAGGTCAGGACGCAGGGCACCCCCGCCCGC
>DASUXN010000172.1:0-6754 GCA_036377875.1 Acidimicrobiales bacterium | reverse complement strand
GTGCCCACGGGCGAGGAGAACCTGGTGCGGCGGGCGCTGGTGGCGGTGGGGCGGACGGCCCAGGTGCGGCTGACCAAACGCATTCCCGCCGGGGCGGGGTTGGGCGGCGGCTCGGCCGACGCCGCGGCCGTGCTGCGATGGGCGGGCCACGACGACGTGGCGGTGGCCGCCTCGCTGGGCGCCGACGTGCCGTTCTGCCTGGTGGGCGGGCGGGCCCGGGTCACGGGCGTGGGCGAGGTGGTCGAACCGCTGCCTTTCGAGGACCGGATGTTCACCCTCGCCATCCCCCCCATCCGAGTTCCTACGCCCGACGTCTACCAGGCGTGGGACGACCTCGGCGGGCCCGCCGGCCCCAACGGCAACGACCTCGAGCCGGCCGCGCTGCTGATCGCGCCCGACCTGTCCCATTGGCGGAACGGGCTGGCAGAGGCGACCGGACAGACGCCGCGGCTCGCAGGCAGCGGCGGGACCTGGTTCGTGGAAGGGGAGTTCCCGGGAGAGGACCGGATCGTCGTGCGGACGGTGCCGGCCGCGGACTGAACCGCTGCCGCTACTTGCCCGCCCTGCGCTGCCAGCGCGTGGCCTTGAGCATCTTCTTGTGCTTCTTCTTGCGCATGCGCTTGCGGCGCTTCTTGATCAACGATCCCATGAGCGGCGGTCAGGCTAGCGCAGCGGCGCTCGGGGACCAGGATTCGAACCTGGACCTGACAGCTCCAAAGGCTGCCGTGCTGCCGTTACACCATCCCCGACCGGCGTTCCGAGCGTACCGGCGCGCCGCCCCGGGCTTCGCCGGTGGGGCATGCTCCATCAGCGGGCGGATGAGGGGGTAGAAAGGAGGCATGGGCCTGAGGCCCTTGTCCGCGGTCGTGATGGCGGCGGGCGAGGGCAGTCGAATGAAGTCTTCGCTGCCGAAGCCGCTGCATGCGGTGTGCGGCCGGCCGATACTGCTGCACGTCCTCGATGCCTTGTCGGAACTGCTCGTCGACCGGGCCGTCGTGGTCGTGGGCTGGGGGGCGGAGCGGGTGACCAAGACCCTGCTCGAGGACGGCCCCGCCGATCTCCCGATCGACTTCGTAGAGCAGCGGGTGCCGAGGGGCACCGGTGATGCCGTCTCGGTGGCTCTCACCGCCTTCCCGGACGACGACGACGACGGCGACCTCATCGTGCTGCCCGGCGACGCCCCGCTCGTGCGGCCGTCCACCCTGGGCGAGTTGGTGGCCAAGCACCGCTCGGGCGACGCCGCCGCCACCCTGCTGACCGCTCATCTCGACGACCCGACCGGGTTCGGCCGGGTGATCAGGGGCAAGGACGGCCGGGTCAGCCACATCGTCGAGGAGCTCGACGCCACCGAGGCCGAGCGGGTCGTCAACGAGGTGGCCACGTCGATCTACTGCTTCCGCCGCAGCGTGCTCGCCCCCGCCCTGCGCCGGCTGGACCCGGAGAACGCCCAGGGCGAGTACTACCTGACGGGCGTGGTGTCGGTGCTCTCCCAGGCCGGCTACCGGGTGTCCGCCCTGGCTGCCGAGGACTACACGGAGGCGCTGGGGGTCAACGACCGGGTGCAGCTGGCCGCCACCGAGGTGGAGCTGCGACGGCGAATCAACCGGCGGTGGATGAAGGCGGGCGTGGCCATGATCGACCCGGAGCGCACGTATGTCGACGCGTCGGTGCAGCTGGGGCCGGACATCACGATCTTTCCGGGCACGATGCTCCAGGGGCGCACCGTCGTCGGATCGGGCGCCCACCTCGGTCCCGACGTCCGTCTCGTCGACTGCGCGGTGGGTGAGGGGGCAAGCGTGGAGATGTCGGTCGGCTACGACGCCGAGGTAGGTCCGCACGCAGTGGTCGGGCCCTACGCCGTCCTCCGGCCCGGGAGCCACATTCCTCCGGGCGCGACGACGGGCTCGTTCTACACTGCAAACCCGAGCGACGAAGAGGGCGTGTAGGGCAATCAAAGAGCTGACTCCTCACAAGCGGCTGGAACTGTTCGCCGGCCGGTCCAACCTGCCCCTGGCCCAGGCCATCGCGGCCCATTTGGGGGTGGACCTGGGGGAAGCCAACCTCTCGGAGTTCGCCGATGGAGAGATCCACTGCCGCTTCGGCGAGTCGATCCGGGGGTCGGACGTGTTCATCATCCAGAGCCACAGCCACCCCGTGAACAAGTCGATCATGGAGCACCTGATCATGATCGACGCCGCCAAGCGGGCCTCGGCCAAGCGGATCACGGCCGTGTGCCCGTATTACGGCTACGCCCGCCAGGACCGGAAGTCGTCGGGGCGGGAGCCGATCACGGCCAAGCTGGTGGCCGACATGCTGTCGACCGCAGGCGTCGACCGGGTGGTGTCGGTCGACCTCCACTCGGGGCAGATCCAGGGCTTCTTCGACGTTCCCGTCGACCACCTGACGGCCATGCCCATCCTCACCGAGTACGTGCAGGACAACCTGGGGCCCGACGTGGTGATCGTCTCGCCTGACGCCGGCCGGGCCAAGCTCGCCGACCGCTTCGCCCGCCACCTCAACGCCGACCTGGCCATCGTCGACAAGCGACGGCAGGCGGGCACGGGGGAGGTGCTGGCCCTGGGCGTTATGGGCGAAGTGTCGGGGCGGGTCTGCGTGCTGGTCGACGACCAGATCTCCACCGCGGGGACGATGGTGGCGGCCGCCGACCAGCTCAAGCGGCACGGGGCCACCGAGGTGTACGCCATGGCCACCCACGGGGTCTTCGCCGATCCCGCCATCGACCGCCTGAAGAACTCGGTCATCTCCCGCGTGGTCGTCACCGACACCCTGCCTGTCGCCGACGACCTGCTCATCGACAAGATCGAGGTGCTGTCGGTGGCCGGCATAATCGCCGACGCCCTCGACGCCGTCTTCGAGGACACGTCCGTGTCGGACATCTTCGGCGGCGAGAACCAGTCCTGAGTCGCTAGTCTCGCCGCCGCGCTTCCCCCTTCCTCAGTTCGTGTTGTCGGAAGGGGTTCTGATGCAGGAATTGCACCGTGGCGGTGGGCTGAGTCGCACAGAAGCGTCTGTGATCGATGTGGCCCTGCGCCAGCACGGAGTGGTGACGAGGTCGCAGGTGCTGGCCCTCGGGTTCACCGATCGGATCGTGAGCCTGCGGCTCGGCGCGGGAAGGTGGGTGAGCGTCCACGCGGGTGTGTACCGACTGGCTGCTGCGGCCGACACGTGGAGGAGCCGGTGCATGGCGGCCTGCCTGGCCCTCGGACCGGCTGCCGTGGCGTCGCACCGTGCGGCCGGCGCGCTGTGGGGTCTGGACGGGTGCCGGGAGCTCGTGGAGGTGTCGGTCCCCCGTGTCGGCGAGCGGCGCTTGGCGGGCGTTGAGGTGCATCGCACGCGAGCGCTTCCGGTCGCCGACCGGGCGGATGTCGACGGCCTCCCGGTGACAAGGCCAGCGCGGACGCTGATCGATCTCGCCGCCGTGCTCTCAGCCGAAGAGCTGGAGGCGGCGCTCGACTCGGCGTTGCGCGACCACGTTGTGTCACCGGCCTACCTGGAACGACGCCTCGAGTTCCTGGGCACGAGAGGCCGCTCGGGGGCCAAGGCCCTGCGCGATCTGCTCCGTGACCGTACGGAGGGACGGCCGGCGGACAGCCGGCGGGAGAACGACGTGGTACGGGCGTTGGTGGCCGGCGGGCTGCCGTCGCCCGTTCGGCAGTTCCCGTTCGAAGGAATCCGGTTCGACCTGGCCTACCCCGATGTTCTCATCGCCGTCGAGTTCGACAGCTACCGCCATCATTTCGGGAGGCAGAGCTGGCGACGTGACACGGCCAGGCACAACCAGGCGACGGCGAGCGGATGGCTGGTGTTCCATCTCACCGAAGACGATGGGGTGGCTGGCGTCGTCACCGCATACCGGGTTCGCAGCGCCGCCTAGCGGCTACGGGGGGGTGGGCCCCCTCCCGATACACTGGCGTCATGGCAGAGGTGCAGCTGGTCGCCCAGGCGCGGCCCAAGAAGGGCAGTCCGGAGTCGAGGCGCCTGCGGGTGGCCGGGAAGGTGCCCGCCGTCCTATACGGGCACGGCATCGAGCCGCAGTCGCTCGTGGTGGACGCTCGGGAGCTCCGCGGCGCGCTCACCCAGGAGGCCGGTCTCAACGCTCTGCTGTCGCTGCAGGTCGAGTCGGCCCGCCACCTGGCCATGGCTCGCCAGCTCCAGCGCCACCCGCTGCGGGGCAACGTGACCCACGTCGACTTCGTCATCGTTCGACGGGACGAGATCGTCTCCGCCGATGTCACCTTGAGGCTGGTCGGCGAGGCGGAAGAGGTGAGCCGGTCGGACGGCGTGATCGAGCAGCAACTGTTCTCGCTGGCCGTGCAGTCGACGCCGGGCAACATCCCGCCCCACCTCGACGTGGACATCTCGGGCATGGCGGTGGGCGACACGCTACGGGTCGGCGAACTGAAGCTGCCGTCGGGCGTGACCACCGAACTCGACCCGGAGGAGCCGGTCGTCGTGGCCACCGCCTCGACGGTGTCGGCCGAGATCGCGGCCGAGGAGGAGGCGGCGGCCGAGGAAGCGGCGGCCGACGAGGCCGCAGCCGAGGGCGCCGACGAGGCGGGAACTCCGGCCGCGGGTGGCGGGAGCGAAGCCGGCGCCGCCGAGGGCTAGCCGCTGCTGCGGGAACGGGAGGGGGAATCGGCCGACCTGCTGGTCGTCGGCCTCGGGAACCCCGGCCCCGAATACGAGGGGTCCCGTCACAACCTGGGCGCCGACGTGGTGTCGGCGCTGGCGGGGCGGTACGGCGCCAGCCTGCGGCGGGGCAAGGAACGTGCGCTCGTGGCCGAGCTGCGCCCGCGCGGGAAGTTCCTCGTCGTCGCCTTCCCCCAGACCTACGTCAACCTGTCGGGCGAGTCGGTCGCCCGGCTCGTGCGGCGGTACGGCGTGCAGCACGACCTGCGGCGACTGGTAGTCGTCCACGACGAGCTGGATCTGCCGTCGGGGCGGGTGAAGGTCAAAGACGGGGGAGGGACGGCCGGGCACAACGGCCTCGAGTCGATCCGGTCCCACCTCCACACCGGCGCCTTCCCGCGGGTGAGGATCGGAATCGGCAAACCGCCGGGACGGCAGGTGGGAGCCGACTTCGTGCTGCGCCGCCCGGCCAAGGCCGAGCGCATCGACCTCGACGTGGCCGTCGACGAGGCGGCCGACGCCGTCGAGTGCATTCTTGACTCGGGCGTCGATGTCGCCATGAACCGCTTCAACACCAGTCGTTAGCGCCGGCACTCGGTCGGGAACACTTCTTTCTCCGAAGTGGTTGAACCAAGGCTGTTCCTACGTTCCAGAAGCAGCTTATTGCGCACTTGACCTTGTCCTAGGGGCCAGGTCGTACCCTTGTGGGAGGAGGTGATTCACATGGCAAGGGCCGATGGAGTAACCGGAGGCGCGGGTGACGGCTGCGGTTGCGGCTGCGGCACCATGACTGTCGGTTCGACCACCGCCAGCTGCGGCTGCGGATGTTCGTCCGACGCTCCCAAGTCTCGTGAGCAGGAGATCGCCGAGCTTGCGGCGCTCCGCGCCACGATCGACGAGCGCCTCAAGGAGCTCGCCAGCTAAACGCACCGGTGCGGCCCGCTGAGTAGGTCGCGGGCCGCCGGTAGCCTCGGTCGCGGATGACCCTGGCTGCGCTGCCGCCGCTGCTCCGCCACCACCCGCAAATCGCCGGGCTGGCTGGCGCGCCGGCGGCGGTGGTTGCCGTTCCCGAGCCGGCGCGCGCGTTCACCGTCGCCGGCCTGGCCCACCTTTCGGGCCGAACCCCTCTCGTCGTGGCCGTGCCCACGACGGCCGAGGCGGAGCGGCTCGCGTCCGACCTGTGCGTCTACCTGGGCGACTCGGCTGACGTGGAAACCTTTCCTGCCTGGGAGACGCTGCCCTTCGAGCGGGTGAGCCCGGCGGTGGAGACCATGGGCCGCCGGCTGCGGGTGATGTGGCGGCTGCGCCACCCCGAGCACGCGCCTCGCGTGGTGGTGGCGCCCATACGGGCGCTCGTCCAGCGCCTGGGGCCGCACGTCGAAGAGGTCGAGCCCATCTCGGTACGGCCCGGCGACCAGCTCGATCCGGACGACCTGGTGAGGCGGCTGGTCGCGCTCGGCTACCGGCGCGAGTACCAGGTCGAGCACCGCGGCGAGGTGGCCCGGCGGGGGTCGATCGTGGACGTGTTCCCGTCGACCGACGACGAGCCGGTGCGCATCGACCTGTGGGGCGACGAGGTCGACCGCCTCACCCGCTTCTCGGTGGCCGACCAGCGCTCGACCACCGACGTCGAGTGCGCCGAGCTGTTCCCCAGCCGCGAGGTCCTGCCCACCGACGACGTGCGGGAGCGGGCGGCCCGGCTCGTCGGCGAGGAGCCGTGGGGGCGGGAGCAGTGGGAGCGGCTGGCCCAGGGCCTCACCTTCGACGGCATGGAGTCGTGGCTCCCGTGGCTGTCCGACCGCGAGCACTTGCTGCCCGACCTGCTGCCCGATGATGCGCTCGTGCTGCTCGTCGAGCCCAAGCGCACGCGCGACCGCGCCCAGGAGCTCCTCGACGAGGAGGTATCGCTCGCGTCGACGCTCTCGGCGACGTGGGGCGCGACCCCCGGTCGTGACTTCCCTCGCCTCTCGCTGCCGTTCGACCGTCTGTTGGCGCATACGAAGGCGGGTGCGACCGCGGTCCTCGCTGCGCCTGAGTCGCCGGACACGCCCCTCCTCGCCGGCGCCGGCTTCGACCCCGTCGTCGGCGACACCGAGGGCATCAC
>DASUXN010000171.1:0-2030 GCA_036377875.1 Acidimicrobiales bacterium | reverse complement strand
GCCGCCATCGACGCCGGAGACGAGCCGACGCTGGCCGGGTTCCTGGAGCGGGTCAGCCTGGTGGCCGACACCGACCAGCTCAGCGACGACGACTCGAGTGTCGTGCTGATGACGCTTCACACCGCCAAGGGCCTCGAGTTCCCGGCCGTCTTCATGATCGGGATGGAGGATGGCGTCTTTCCCCACCTGCGGTCGCTGACCGAGCCCGACGAGCTGGAAGAGGAGCGGCGCCTCTGCTATGTGGGCATCACTCGGGCCCGCCAGCGCCTGGCGCTCACCAACGCGTGGAGCCGCCAGCTGTTCGGCTCGACCCACTACAACCCGCCCAGCCGCTTCCTGAAGGAGATCCCCGAGCGCCTGATGGCCGAGAAGGGGGCCAAGCGCAGCACCGGCAGCTGGCGGCACGGAAGCGGAAGCAGCCGTGAGCGCATCGTCGACGCGGCCATGGGCCGGGCCGGGGCGGGCAGGAAGCTGGTGGGCCCGCCGCCGGTGCGCACCACGGGCGGCGAACAGCTCGGGCTGCGGGTGGGGGACGATGTGGTCCACGGCAAGTGGGGTGAGGGCGTGGTGCTGGAGATCATCGGCCAGGACGAGAAGGCCGAGGCGGTCGTGCGCTTTCCCTCGGTGGGCGAGAAGCGGCTGCTGCTGGCCTGGGCGCCGATCAAACGCGTGCGATGACGGCCCTCGTGGCCGTGGTCGAGCCGGTCGTCTCCGACCTCGACGTCGCCCTCCGCATAGTCGTGGCCCTCCTGCTGGGCGGGCTCATCGGCATGGAGCGGGAGGTGTCCAACCAGCCGGCCGGGCTGCGCACCCACATCGCCGTCGCCCTGGGCGCGGCGTTGTTCGGGATCATCTCGGTGCACGGCTTCGACGCCTACGTCCAGCCCCGGGCCGACAGCAACTACCAGGTCGACGTCACTCGGGTGGCGTCCCAGGTCGTGGTGGCCGTCGGCTTCCTCGGCGGCGGGGCCATCCTGAAGCACGGCGGCACGGTCAGTGGGCTCACCACCGCGGCCAGCCTGTGGGTCACCTGCGCGGTGGGGCTGGCCGCCGGCGTCGGCAGCATGGTGGCGGCCACCATCACCACGTTCGCCCTCTTCCTGAGCCTGGTCGGCCTGCGCGCCCCCAGGGAGCGGATCCGCCGCACACTGGCCCGGGCGCGGGGTTCGGTGCTGATCGAGATGGTCCCTGACGCCGACCCGTCGGAAATGCTCACCGCCCTCCTGGCCTTGGAGGACGTGACCGTCAAGGACCTCTCGGTGAGCCACCGCGGCGACACCGTCCGTATCCGGGCCGACATAGCCGGCCCGGTCGGGTCGGAGCTGGCTGCCGTCCTCGCCCCCATCTCCGACCGCGACGACGTCGCCGAGATCGACATCGACTGATTGTTCCTGCTTGAACCTTTCCTAGAGGCACAGGCTCTGCCCCTGGTTTGATGCCCCGAAGGCGTACGCCCAGGGCGGGCGGCGGGGACGGAAGAGGGGCCTGCGATGAGACGACGGGTTGGGCGGATACTGCTGGCGGCAGCGACGGGGGTCACCGGCGTGATGTTCAGTTCGGGGACGGCACATGCGGCGGTGACCTGCGGGTCGACGGTCAACGCGAGCACGACATTGACGTCGGACCTCAACTGTTCAGGAACTGCCGTCTTCATCGGGGCCTCGAACGTCATCCTCGACCTAGGAGGACACACGGTCTCCGGCGTCCAGGCCCCCGACGACCAGTTCGGCAACAGCGGCGTGCACATCGTGTCCAACCGCACGGGCGTCATCGTGCGCAACGGAACGATTCGGGGCTTCAACCGAGGAGTGACGGTCAACCCAGGGGCGAACAACGCCCTCATCACCGGCCTGACCGTCGACTCGGCTGCCTTGGGAATCGGCGTGTTTGGCGATCCGTCGACGGCACCGCGGAACACCCGAATCGTGCGGAACACCATAAGCAACACGACGAGGTTCAGCGGGATGCAGATTGCCGGCAACGGCCATCGGATCGAGGCGAACACCGTTCGCAACGGCGCCGGCGCCGGC
>DASUXN010000170.1:0-5321 GCA_036377875.1 Acidimicrobiales bacterium | reverse complement strand
GACGGGCCCGTGGCTGCCCGCCCCGTTCCGGGCCGGCACCAGCGCCGGCGGCAAAGTCTCGCCTCCCGCCGCCCACCCGTCGTCGCGGGCCAGGCCCTCGGCGTCGGCCCGGTCGAGCACGTAGCGGGAGAGGGCCGGGTCCAGCCACCGCGCCGGCGCCGACACGTATCCCGGGTAGACGGTCAGGCGGGGCGCGAGCACGAAGCGGCGCGACTCGGTGACCTCCCGCAGCCGGTCGAGGGCGGGCCACGGACGCTCGGGGTTCACGTGGTCGGGGGTGACGGGGGACACCCCGCCCCAGTCGTCGATGCCGGCGTCGAGCAGGCGGCCGAAGTCGTCGGACAGGTTGGGCGGGGCCTGGAGGCGCACGTCGTCGGGGAGCAGCAGCCGGGCGGTGGCCACCGTCCACAGCAGCTCGTCGAGGGGGCAGGGCGGCCAGGAGTGCATGGCCGTGCCCGCCTTGGGCAGGAAGTTCTGGACGATCACCTCCTGCACGTGCCCGTGGCGGCGGTGCGACGCGGCGATGGCCTCCAACGCCTCCACTCGCGACTCGCGGCTCTCGCCGATCCCGACCAGCACGCCGGTGGTGAAGGGGATGCCCAGCTCGCCCGCCGCTTCGAGCGTGGCCAGCCGGCGCTCGGGCGTCTTGTCGGGTGCGCCGCGATGGCAGTCCAGGCCCGCGTCCAGCGACTCGATCATCATCCCCTGCGACGGCGCCACCGCCCGCAGGGCGGCCAGCTCGTCCCGGGACAGCGCGCCGGCGTTGGCGTGCGGGAGCAAGCCGGTCTCGTCCAGCACCATCCCGCACATGGCCACCAGGTAGTCGACGGTGGACCCGTACCCGTGCTCGTCCAGCCACGCCCGGGCCGCCGGGTAGCGGTCCTCCGGAGCCTCGCCGAGGGTGAACAACGCCTCGTGGCAGCCGGCCGCCGCTCCGGCGCGGGCGATGGCCAGCACCTGCTCGGGGGGCAGGTAGGGCGACTCCACCCGGGCCGGGGCGGTGGCGAACGTGCAGTACCCGCACCGGTCCCGGCACAGCCGGGTCAAGGGGACAAAGACCTTGGGCGAGTACGTGATTCGGCGGCCGGTCAGGCCGTCCCGCCGGACCGCCGCGTCGGCGAGGAGGGAGGACATCACACCCTGGTGACGTCCGGCTCCAGGTACATGACGCGGGCCTGGGGGACGACCTCCCGCACCCGCGCCTCGATGGCGTCGATGATCTGGGCCACCGTGCGGGCGTCGGCGTTGCCGGCCAGCTCGATCTTGGCCCCCACCAGCAGCTCGTCGGGACCGAGGTGCTGCGTGCGCATGTGGATCAGCCGGCTCACGTTGGCGTCGCCCTCCAGCACCCCGCGGATGGCCTGCTCCTGCGCCGGCGACGCCGACTCCCCGATGAGCAGGCTCTTCATCTCGATGACGAGGATGACGGCGATGACCCCGAGGAGCAGGCCGATGGCGATGCTGCCCACCGCGTCCCACCGGGGGTTGCCGGTGACCTCGGCCAGAATCACGCCGAACAGGGCGAAGAACAGGCCGACCATGGCGCCGATGTCCTCCAACAGCACCACCGGGAGCTCGGGCGTCTTCGACGTCCGCACGAACTTCCAGAACGATCCCGCCTTCTTCCGCCCCTCCTCGCTCTCGTGGATGGCGGTGCGCAGGGAGAAGAACTCGAGGACGATGGCGAAGACGAGGATGCCCACGGCCCAACCCATCGACTCGATCTCGTGGGGATGGCGCACCTTCTCGAACCCCTCGAAGAGGGCGAACAGCGAGCCCAGCGTGAACAACACGAGGGCGACCACGAAGGACCAGAAGTACCGCTCCCGGCCGTAGCCGAACGGGTGCTGGGGAGTGGCCGCCCGCTTGGCCCGGCTCCCACCGAGGAGCAGCAGCCCCTGGTTGGACGTGTCCGCCACCGAGTGGACGCCCTCGGCCAGCATCGACGCCGAACCGGTGACGGCGAACCCGATGAACTTCGCCACCGAGATGCCCCCGTTGGCGATGCATGCGGCGACGATGGCCTTGCGGCTCCCCCCTTCCATGGCGAGGCATGGTAGATCGGGCGACGTTCCCCCTTGTCGAAGGGGCCGCAGCGGCGTAGTGTCCGCGTCGGCGACGGCGGAACGGCGACTCTCTCGATCTTCCTCGTTCGGTCGCCGCCAGTGGGGTTTCGGCGGATACGGCGGGTCTCTCCACGGTTGCCGGAAGGCGCCACGGCGGGTCCCTATCGAAAGGGGCTGGAGATGGGCGGCGGCGGAGCGCGTCTTTCGACGCGCGGCAGGGCAGGAAGGTTGGCCGCGGCGGCGGCGCTGATCGGGGCGGTGGTCATCGGAGGGGCGCAGCCCGCGGCGGCGGCGCTCGCCACCCAGGACATCGCCTCGGGGCTGACGGCTGCCAGCCTGGCGAGTGCGCTCACGGGGCCGGGCGTGACCGTATCGAACGCCGTGTACACGGGCGCGTCCACGGCCGCCGGTACGTTCACCGGTGGCGCCGGGATCATCGGCTTCGATTCCGGCATCATCCTCAGCTCTGGCCAGGTCGCCACCGTGGTGGGCCCGAACACCAGCGACGGCGCCACCACCAACCAAGGCACGCCGGGCGATGCAGACCTCAACGCTCTGGTCGCCCCGAGGACGACCAACGACGCCGCGGTGCTGACTTTCAACTTCGTTCCCAACGCCTCCAAGGTCTTCTTCGACTACGTGTTCTCGTCCGAGGAGTACAACGAGTTCGTCAACAGCAGCTTCGACGACGTCTTCGGGTTCTTCGTGAACGGCGTGAACTGCGCGACGGTCGGCGGACAGCGGGTGTCCATCAACACCATCAACAACGGCAACCCATTCGGTTCCAACCCGAAGTCGAACCCTCACCTGTACCGCAACAACGACCTCCAGGACGGGGGCGGCTCGATCGACACCGAGATGGACGGGTTGACGGTCGTGCTGACGTGCGAGGCGAACGTGAACCCCGGCGTCACCAACACGATGAAGCTGGCCATCGCCGACACGAGCGATTCGAGCCTCGACTCCAACGTGTTCATCAAGGCGGGCAGCCTCACCACGACCCCCGCGGGCCCGTGCGCGACCACGCCGACTCCCGGCGCGGGCGACATCGTCGGAACCGCCGGCCCCGACCGGATCCTGGGCACGTCCGGCAACGACCGGATCTTCGGCCTGGGCGGCAACGACCAGATCGTGGGCGGGGGCGGCGACGATGTCGTCTACGGGGGCGACAACGACGACAAGCTCTACGGCGGACCGGGCAACGACACCCTCTGTGGCGGCGCCGGGATCGACTACCTGGCGGGCGGAATAGGCAACGACATCCTTGACGGCGGGGCCGGCAACGACGACTTGGCGGGCGAGGACGGCGACGACACCTTGACCGGTGCGGACGGTGACGACCGGCTCAGCGGTGGGGCCGGAACGAACACCAACGACGGGGGAGCGGGCACCGACGTCTGCGTCAGCCCTTCACCCGGCACGGCCTGCTCGCCGTAGTCGGGCGCTCAGCCGCCGGCGGCGGCTCGGTCGACGAGCCAGACGACCCGTTCGGCCCGGACCCTCGTGGCCGGGCAGGACGGGTCGCCGCGCCTCACCGCGGCGAACGCCTCCGCCTTCTCCGCCCCCGCCACCGTGAAGAGAACGAGACGGGCCCGGGCGAGACCCGAGTAGGTGAGGGTCATCCGCTGCAGGCGGTTGCGTCCGCTCGGGTCCTCGTTGAGGACCACCAGGCGGCCGGGATCGGCGTCGAGGGCGGCCGAGTCGGGGAAGAGCGAGGCGGTGTGGCCGTCGGCCCCCAGCCCGAGGTGGACGAGGTCGAGGCGGCCGGCCTGGGCGATTCGTTGCTGGTAGGGGTCGGGCCCGTCCTCGCAGCGCATCGGGTAGACGGCGTTGGCCGCGCCCACCCGCTCGAGCAGGGCTTCCCGGACGAGCCGCTCGTTGGAGTCGACGCTGTCCGGTGGCACGCACCGCTCGTCGCCCCAGTACACGTCCACCTGCCACCAGTCGATCTGGTCGGCGCCGTCGGCGGCCAGGCGCTCGTAGCAGCGCCGGGCCGTGTCCCCTCCGGACACGACGAGCGAGAACCCGTCCCCGGGCCGGCCGTGGAACGCCTCGATCACCCGCTCGGAGAACTCGGGCGCCACGTCGTCGACGACGATCACCTCGCCCGCCGTCACCCGTTCGGTCATGTGGCGGCGCGCAGTTGGAGGGCCCCTTCCAGCGACTGGCAGTAGATCTCGTCCCGCCCCATCCGGGTCAGGGCGTTGCCCAGGGCGAGCGCCGGCCACTGGTCGCGCATGCGCAGCACCTGGCTCACCGACGGGCCCCCGTCGATCTCGATGGAGGAGTGGATGACCCGGTCGGGCCCCGGGCGCTCGACCTTGAAGACCCCCGTGCGCTGGCGGTGGCCGGCGGTCACGGTGATCGACACGTGGTCGGCGGGACCGAGCTCCACCCGCGCCACCGGTACCTTCAGGCGGCGCATGGCCCAACCAGCCAGCAGGTAGCGGGGCCCGTAGTTGCCGACGACTTCGATCCGCTCGATCTCCCGCAGGAATGGCCTGTAGACGGGACCTTCGAACAGGCCGGCCAGCAGGCTGCGCCACGGGGCCAGCCGCGTCCAGGACAGGTCGGTGACGGGAAGCCGCCGGGCCAGGGCCTGGATGCGGGGAAGCACCATGCTCCGTTCGCCGCCGGGGCCACCTGCACCTGCCACCGCCCGGCTGTCGACCACGATCCGGTCGGCGACGGCCAGTAGCGGGTCGCCCGGTGCCGGCAGCTGCGCTGGCAGCCACACCACCAGCGGCAGGTCGGGGAGGGAGAACGGTTCGACCACGGAGTCGAGGTGGTGGCGGGCCGTTCCCCGCACCCGCAGCACCACGTCCTCGAAGCAGACCGCCCGGCCCCCGTGCTCGACCACGTGCACGGAGGCAGCGGCGTCGATCCCGCTGCCCTGGGGGGCGTCCTCCCCCTCGTCCTCGTCCTCGGGATCGACGACCAGCACGATCGTGCGCGACGGGTGGCGGGCGCCCAGGTCGTAGACGACCTCGAGAGCCGCCTCCGCCCCGGCGTCGTCGGGCACCACGGCCACCAGGGTGAGCACGCTGGTGCGGACCGCGGCCCGCTGCTCGTGGCGGCGCAGGTCGGACAGGGCGGAGTCCACCTGGCCGACGGTCACGTCGTCGCCTTCCCACGAGCCGATCGTGGTGATGTTGCGGCGGCGGTCGGCCACCACCTTCACGGCCGCCGCCACCGCGTTCGGGCCACGCAGGCCTCGGCGGCCTTCACGGCCGCCGCCACGGCGTTCGGGCCACG